>JBMYPE010000095.1:0-6613 GCA_049600015.1 Kangiellaceae bacterium | reverse complement strand
TTGCTGGATGTACTAATTCCAATCTATCTATTTGGTACAAAAGAAAACAAATTAAATGCAAGTCTGCCTCTTCAACAAATCAAAAACAATATTGATGGAACAATCAATCTATTATCTATAACTACACAAAAAGAATTACGAGATTTATTTGATTTATTAGCGACCGGGTTTGGTCGATTAACTTTAGCCGGAGTTTGGCTCAACTGGCAATCAGCGAATGAAAAATCGATTAATCAGTTTATTTCTAATTGGCGAGAAAGTTCAGTTGATTTACTACAAATAGGTTACAAAGGACTGCATAAAATAATCATTGGTTCGAGTTTTGCTGAAGAGAACTTATGGGGAGCCATTGGGTATCCAGGACCACCTCAAATTTCTCTATCACAATGATGGATATTTAAGATCATTATGCAAGAATATAATAAAACAAACAGCCTCAACTATGCCGTTGAAATTCCTGAAAAACATCTCGAATATGATGTTGTCATCATTGGCAGTGGTGCAGGGGGCGGTGTAAGTGCAGAAATTTTATCAAGTGCAGGTCTGAGCGTCTTGATTGTAGAAGAAGGGCCTTTAAGAACCCATAAAGATTTTAAACTGAAAGAAAAAATAGCTTATGCAGAGTTATATCAGGAAGCGGCTGGGCGTCAAACAATAGATAAAGGAATACAAATTTTACAAGGTCGATCGGTTGGTGGCTCCACAACGGTTAATTGGACTTCGAGTTTTAGAACACCCGACAAAACACTCGAATACTGGCAATCGGAATTTAACATTACTGGATTGTCATCAGAAGATTTATCACCCTATTTTGATTGGGCAGAACAACGGCTCAATGTTGCGAAGTGGCGAATCCCGCCCAACAAAAATAACCAATTGCTAGCAGATGGGGCTAAGAAATTAGGCTGGTCTTTAGCTGCGATACCCAGAAACGTAAAAGGATGTGCTAATTTGGGTTACTGTGGGATGGGGTGTCCCATAAATGCGAAGCAATCCATGCTCGTTTCCACCATTCCTTCTGCATTAGCAAATGGCGCAAAGTTAATATCGAGAGCCAGAGCTGAATCCATAATTGTTAAAGGTGGTAAGGCCGTGGGAGTTTGGCTAACCTCAATGAATAATAATGGGCAAATAAAAGCTAAAAACGTCACCAGAGTTACAGCAAAAACAGTAGTGCTATCTGCGGGCGCTATTGGCAGTCCAGCAATTCTTTTAAGAAGTGAAATCGCCGATCCTAAGAATTTTGTTAATCCTTTCAACACATTAGGTAAAAGAACATTTTTACATCCAGTCACAGTCACCATTGCAAAAATGCTAGAAAAAGTGAATGCCTTTGAGGGGGCTCCACAGAGCATTTATAGCGATGAGTTTTTGTGGCGTGACGGAGTGAGTGGGGAGCTAGGTTATAAGATAGAAGTCCCTCCAATGCATCCCGTAATTTCATCCATATTGTTGTCGGCATTCGGTAAACAACACCATGCCTTGATGAGAGATTTTGCTCATTATCAATCAAACCTCGCTCTGTTAAGAGACGGTTTTAACGACCAAAGTGTTGGAGGTCAAGTTCATCTTGATGACAATCAATATCCATTGCTAGACTATAAAATAAGCCCAATTTTATTTAGAGGGATGCGCCACGCGCTGGAAAAGATGTCTGAATTACAATTTGCTGCGGGTGCTAAAAAAGTCACTCCGTTACATATGGATGCTGGTAGCTATACCAGCTTTAATGAAACTAAAAACGCCATTGCTGATCTGAAAGCTGACAAGATACGCTGGCAAACTACGAGTGCGCACGTGATGGGTGGATGTACTATGGGTGTCGATGAAAAAACGTCAGTCGTAAATTCTTTTGGTGAGCATCATCAAATAGAAAACTTAAACGTAATAGATGGCTCTTTATTTCCAACTAGTTTGGGCGTAAATCCACAGTTAACAATTTATGCGATAGCAACAAAGCTTTCAGAAAATTTGGCTAAGAAAATGGGTAAAACCCGATTTTCAGTAGTGTAAATTATTTTTAATCAATACAAGAGTTATAACCATTGAACAAGATGAATGCAGAATTTGAACACGATTGGTTAGAGTTTTTAAAGCATGGAAGTTTTTTAAATTTGACAAAAAATTGGGAAGATAAAATACCCACCACAAAAGAGTTTAGCCTAAAAAACAATACCAAACTTAGGTTATTGCAAACCGGAATATTGATCATAACGCCAGAACAATTAGCAAATGATGACATTGTTATTTCTACCGGGATACATGGCAATGAAACCGCGCCAATTGAAATACTGGACGAACTAATAAAAAAAATTATTCAAGGTAAATTGCAGGTCAAGGCTAATTTGCTTTTAATCATTGGTAATCCACCTGCAATGAATGTTAGTCAAAGATTTGTCACTCAAAACCTTAATCGACTATTCTCTGGAAAATATAAGAATTCCGCTATTCAAGACTATGAAACAAAACGAGCTGAAGAGATAGAAAAATTCGTATATGATTTCTATAATGAACCGACCAATAGTTCTTCAATCACTCGATACCATTTTGATTTACACACAGCAATTCGCGCATCAAAATTTAAAAAATTTGTCGCTTATCCCTATCTTGACGAAAAACCATTAGATAAAAATCATTTGGCTTTTTTTGGTGGCTCGGACATAACGACCATCATGTTAGCCAGTCAACCAGCAGGTACTTTTAGTTACTACACTAGCAATAAATTTAACGCATTGTCTGCCACGGTAGAATTAGGTAAGGTCAAACCATTTGGCGAAAATGACATGGATGAGTTTACTGGAATAACCAACAACCTTTCCGCATTAATAGAGAACAAACCTACTAAACAATTAGAGTTTGATAATGCACGTTATACAATTTTTCATGTTAAGCAAGAGATCATCAAAGCGAACGAAAAATTTAGACTTTTAGTTGATGATGATTTAAAAAACTTTACCTCATTTGAAAAAGGGCATCTGCTTGCAAGTGATGGTGATGAAGAAGAATATGTTGTTGAAAATACAGGTGAGGCAATTGTTTTTCCAAATAATAATGTGCCGGTTGGTCAGCGCGTGGCAGTACTATTAGAAGAAATTAATTTGTAAATTATTACCTTCACCTCTTCTAAATTCTTTTTTTAAGAGGCGAACTGATTTGAAAATCAAATATAAAATAAATGAGGAATGTTATGAGTAAAACAAAAGTATCCATTATTGGTGGTGCAGGTTATGGCGCGGCAGAAATTTTACGTCATATGTTAGTAAGAGATGATGTGGAGGTTTTGAGAGTATCTAGTAAAGACTATATCGGTCAGTCCGTTAGCCAAGTACACAGAAATTTACCCGGATATGATCACATAAAAATGCAAGATATCACACCACAAGAATGTGTGGCTGGCGCAGATATCGTATTCCTTGCAATGCCTCACATTATTACGGCTAAAGTCGCCATGGAATTATTTGATCTTGATGTAAGAATTATCGATCTTTCAGGTGATTTTAGATTAGAAAATTTAACCGATTATACTCGTGATTATGCACCAGAACATCCATGCGCTGATCGATTAGGTACTTTTATTTATGGTATGCCAGAATTAAATAGTGACGCTATAAAAACGGCTAAACATGTTGCTAGTCCGGGCTGTTTTGCTACTGGAATTGCAATGGGTTTGCTTCCTTTAGCAAACGCTGGGCTATTAACTGATACAAATATTAGAACAGTTGCTATGACGGGTTCTTCTGGATCTGGTGTTAAGCCTCAGGCAGGAACACATCACGCGGTTAGAGTTAATAATTTGAAAGCCTATAAAGCGCTCCATCATCAGCATAGAGCTGAAATTGTTCAAACAGTTTCAAAAGCAGGCGCAAAAAATATATCTTTAGATTTTGTTCCTGTTTCAGCCCCATTAGTAAGAGGGATATTAGCTGTCTCACAGCTCGATTTAGTCGAAGGGCAAGATCAAGATAGTATTCAGTCTTTATATGAAAATTATTATGCTGATCACTTACTAACTAACGTTCGACCTAAGGGCGCGGCAGCGGAAGTGGTTGCCGTAACCGGAACAGCGCGAGTCGAAATTAGCATTGAAACACGAATCGATGAAGAGACTGGCAAGCGAACACTTTGTATCTCAAGCGCCATTGACAATCTGATCAAAGGTGGTGCTGGTCAAGCGGTGCAAAGTTTTAATTTGATGACTGGAAAGCCAGCACACTTTGGCTTAGATAATCCTGGTTTGTGGCCTTAAAATAATCATTAAATGATAGTGCAAATTAAGCCACATTAATGAAAGTGCCAGATCAAAACGAAAAAGTTTCTGAGAATCATTATATTTTAAGTATTGATAATGGCACCCAAAGTATTAGAGCGGTTGTTTTTGATTCGCAAGGTTATGTGATTGCAAAAAATAAAGTCAATATAGAAGCTTATTTCTCTAAAAATCCAACTTGGGCAGAGCAACATCCCGATTACTTCTGGAACAAGCTCTGCGAAGCGTGTCAGGGGCTTTGGACAAAAATATCTATACCCAAGTCTGCAATTAAAGCAGTTGCTTTAACGACACAGCGAAGTACAGTCGTTAACTTAGACAAAAATGGAAAAGCATTACGGCCCGCAATAGTTTGGTTGGATCAACGCGAAGAGCATAAGCTTGATAAAATTGGATGGTTTTGGCGCGGCCTATTTTTCATCGCTGGCGAATCAAAAAGTATCCATTATTTTCGCTCGAAGGCACAAGCCAATTGGATAGCTAAAAATCAGCCAGATATTTGGAATAAAACTCATAAATTTTTATTACTTTCCGGATTCCATACGTTTAAATTGACGGGACAATATGTTGACTCAGTATCAAGTCAAGTAGGTTATTTACCTTTCGATTTTAGAAAGCAAAAATGGTGTAAAAAACGAGGATGGCAGTGGCAAGCTTTACCAATTAAGAAACAAATGTTACCTGCATTAATTCCACCTGGAGAATCTCTAGGTGTGATTACCCGTAAAGCAGCAGATGAAACAGGTATTCCAGAAGGGCTTCCATTAATATCCGCTGGAGCTGATAAAGCTTGTGAAATATTAGGTTCTGCTTGTTTAACACCCAAAGTTGGAAGTTTAAGTTATGGGACAACAGCTACTTTCAATACAACTAATAAAAAATATGTCGAAGCGATAAAACGATTGCCAGCCTATCCAGCCGCAATGCCGAGTGCTTTTAACACAGAAATGATAGTGCAGCGAGGCTATTGGATGGTCAGTTGGTTTAAAAGAGAATTCGGTTTAAGAGAGCAGCAATTGGCTGCCGAAAGAGATATAGAAGCAGAGTTACTATTTGATGATTTATTAAAGCAAGTTCCTCCAGGATCAATGGGACTCACCCTACAGCCTTATTGGAGCCCCGGAATTAAGCATCCTGGCGCAGAAGCAAAAGGCGCGATGATTGGATTTGGAGATGTTCACACAAGAGCGCATATTTATCGAGCGATAATAGAAGGTATTGCATTTGCATTACGTGCGGGCAAAGAGCTATCAGAAAAGAAATCTGGCGTTAAGATTACACAATTGAAAGTATCAGGCGGCGGCTCGCAAAGTGATCAAATAATGCAAATTACAGCGGATGTTTTTGGAATAAACGTTGAACGTCCACACACTTATGAGACTTCAGCACTTGGTGCAGCGATTAATGCTGCTGTTGGCATTGGGCTATACCCAGATCATCAAACCGCGGTAAAAAAAATGACACATAAAGGCGATAGTTTCTCACCTATCAAAAAAAATTATGAAGTATATGATTTACTTTATAAGCAAGTTTACAAAAAAATGTATTCGCGTTTGAAACCGCTATATAAGGCTATTCGTAAAATAACAGGCTATCCAAATTGAACATGAAAAAATAAGCAGCACCATTAATCAAATGAAAAAGATTACAACACTCGCTCTATTTACGCTGGTTATCGCGCTCCCATCTAGTGTGGTTTCTTGGACTAATCATGCGCTCATTACCTATGAATTAGTTCGCGGTATGCCAACGGTTAAGAATGCACCCTCTGTGAAAGCAGAAACCTTGGCGACTTTTCTAATAAAAAATGCAAAGCCTTTAACTTTATTTTTAGATCGCCAAGAAAAATGGATGCGATCCCACTTACATCATTATTCTGCTCGTCCAGAACATCTCAAATTCTTAGCGTTAGCAATGGATAAGCCAGATGATATTGTGAGTCGTTTTTATCAGGCAATTAGAATCAACCCAAATACTTTAACACCTTTATATTTGCAATTAATGCCTGGTGAAAAGAGCAGCTTAAAATCACTACCGAATAACATAGTCAGCACATCATTAAACACAAGCCCTTTAACGAAAGTTGATTTTGTTGCGTTAAAGCCAGATCAAATGGTGAAGCCATTAAATGTTTTAATTTCAGCTAGCAACGAGCCTGATCATGGCATGGATATTGGATTATTTGATAATAACCTCATTCAAAATAAAAGCGCTATAAAAAAACAGTATGGATTTGGTCAACAACCTTTTGGTAACGACAAAGTAACTTATGCATCGCAAGCACCTTTTCATATGGGATTTTATCACGAACCTTCGATTATCAATTCACTGGTACCATATGTTACA
>JBMYPE010000094.1:0-6634 GCA_049600015.1 Kangiellaceae bacterium | reverse complement strand
GGTTATTAAAGATAATTTGCCGGTTAGGTTTCAAATACAAATGCATAAAATTTTATGGAATGATGCTAAGGGGCACTAATATATTCGACAAAAATAATAAATAAAAGCTCTTACCACGGAGGACACAGAGAGCACGGAGGAACGATTTTAAAATACCTAAATTTGTCTTTCTCTTCTCTGCGTCTTCTGTACCTCTGTGGTAAAATAATCTTTTTAGGCTCTATATTATGACAAAAAAAGCAATCATTCTACTTTCGGGCGGTTTAGATTCGGTGACCTGTTTAGCCATTGCAAAGTCGTTTAAATATGATTGTTATGCTCTCAGTTTTTCTTATGGGCAAAAGCATTCTTCAGAGTTAGAAGCTGCTAAACGAATTGCCATTTCATCTAAAGTAAAAACGCACAAAATTATTGATTTGGATTTAGGTAGTTTTGGCGGCTCTGCGTTGACAGATAACACCATTGAAGTCCCCATGGCACATAACGAAGCAATAAATGACGAATCCAATATACCCACCACTTATGTCCCTGCTAGAAATACGATTTTTTTCTCTATCGCGTTAGCTTGGGCAGAAGTATTGCGAGCAGATGTAATTTACGCGGGAGTGAACGCTGTTGATTATTCTGGATATCCTGACTGTAGACCAGAATACATAGAAGCATTTCAAAATATGGCCGATCTAGCCACTAAAGCAGGGATAGAGGGCAAAGGTGTTAAACTAGAGACCCCTTTACTTAACTTGAGTAAAGTTGACATTATAAGGTTAGGAGAGTCGCTAGGGGTAAATTATGCTGAGACGATTTCATGTTATAAGGCAGATGCAAAAGGCGCTGCTTGTGGCACGTGCGACTCTTGCGTTATCCGAGCTGACGCGTTTGAGAAAGCTATTCAAAAAGATCCTACCGTTTATCAATAAATTGTATATTATAGGTATCTGGTATGTGCACTGACACAAATAAGTAGGGAGCGATATGCCAACCAACTTAAAAAAGACTTTGGTCGTCGGGATTTCAGCGACTGCCTTATTTAATATGGATGAGTCCGACCGCATATTTTTGGATACCAAGGATAATGACCCTGATACTGCAATTGAGTCATATCGTCGCTACATGCTGAAACATGAAGATATTGCTCTTGAGCCAGGGACTGGTTATCCGATTGTAGAAGCACTTTTAGGTTTGAATCGTTACCAAAAAAATTCAGAGTCGCCACTTGTTGAAGTAGTCGTTATGTCTCGCAACAGCCCTGATACAGGTGTAAGGGTGCTGAAAACTATCAGAAAAAACAACTTAGCTATTTCGCGCTCTGCCTTTACTGCGGGAGAGTCTGTTGTTGATTATATTGAAGCCTTTGATGTCGATTTATTTTTAACAACTAATATTGACGATGCTCAAAAGGTAATTGACTCGCGTGCCTGCGCTGCAGCAGTTGTGAAAGCGCCACCACAAAATGAAACAGATAGACCAGAGGGACAGGTGAGAATCGCATTTGATGGCGATGCTGTGTTATTTGATGATGAAAGTGAATTGGTATACAAAACTGAAGGGCTTTATGAGTTTCAGAGTCATGAAGATCAAAAACAAGATATTCCGCTAAAAGCGGGCCCCTATGCTAAGTTATTAATTAAATTAGCAAAACTCCAAGAGCGCTTACCTATGCGAATAGAATATTCTCCTATTAGAATTGCATTGGTGACAGCTCGTAGTAGCCCCGCAGAAATGAGAGTGATTAAAACACTAAGACGTTGGGGCGTATATATTGATGAAGCTTTTTTCATGGGTGGCCTAGATAAAACCAAAATTTTGCATGCGTTTAGACCACATATATTTTTTGATGATCAAGATATCCATTTAGACAGGGCCGCACGAACAATTCCATCTGGCAAAGTACCTTATTTTTCTGAGTCCAAGCTAGCTGAATCTGAACCATTAAAATCCACAGCATTAAACTCCCAAGCATTAGATGCTAAGCTAGCTAAAACTAAATAGTAAAATTGTAGAGAACAATATATGAATCATTTAATAATTAAACTCATTGGCGCTTTCGTTTTAGCTTTTTTTATTTTTAATTTAGGTGCGAAGGATAATCAAGATACTTCACTGGAATATTATTTTTCGGGTACAGAACGGCTTGCTTTAAATGACGTTTCAAAACCACATTCTGTTCTCAACTATAATGTTGGAGAGTGGCATGCAAGGCCTGAACAAATTGAGCGATATTTTTATCAGCTCGCTGAGAAATCGGATCGTGTAAAAATTGAAGTTTACGCTTACAGTCATGAACAACGCCCGCTTTTCCTCGCTTACTTCTCTTCTCCTGAAAATATAAGAAACCTTGAAAATATTCGTGCCGAGCATCTTAAAATGAGCAGGGATGAAAACCGACCAGCGGTGACTTGGATGGGCTACAGTGTGCACGGAAATGAAGCGAGTGGTAGCAATGCGTCCATGTTGTTGGCTTACAAATTGGCAGCATCTAACGATAAAGAAACGCTACAACAACTGAATGACCAAATTATTATTATTGATCCAATGCTTAACCCTGATGGACTGGCTAGATTTGCACATTGGGTGAACATGTACAAAAGCAAAAATCCTAATAGTGATCCTAACACGCTAGAGCACAATGAAGCTTGGCCACAAGGAAGAACAAATCATTATTGGTTTGATTTAAATCGAGACTGGTTATTGTTACAACATCCTGAATCTCAGGGGCGCATCAAAATGTTTCATCATTGGAAGCCTAATGTGTTGACAGATTTCCATGAGATGGGAACTAATAGTACTTACTTTTTTCAGCCTGGTGTTCCGTCAAGACAAAACCCTTTAACGTCAAAATTAAACTTTGATTTAACAGCAAAAATAGCGACTTATCACGCTAAAGCATTAGATGAATTAGGTAGCCTTTATTATAGTAAAGAAAATTTTGATGATTTTTATTATGGTAAAGGATCGACTTATCCTGACATCAACGGTTCTATCGGTATTTTATTTGAACAAGCTTCTGCTAGAGGACATATTCAAGAATCCAACCATGGTTTATTAACTTTTCCGTTTGCTATCAAAAATCATTTAGCGACTTCACTATCAACACTAAAAGCGGTTCAAGAAAATAAAAAACAGTTGCTAAATTATCAAAGAGATTTCTTTAAAAAATCTAAACTAAATGCGAAAGCGAAAAAAATACGGGCTTATGTTTATACAAGCCAAGACAAATATCGACTTGAAGAATTCAATAGAATTCTAAAGATGCACAAAATAGAAACCTACCCTTTAGAAAAAAATATAGAAGTTGGTGGAAAACATTATCGGAGCGAAAATGCCTATATCGTTCCGCAGCAACAAAACCAATCTTCGTTGATTACCGCAATCTTTGAAATGCGAACTAAATTTAAAGACAACACATTCTATGATGTTTCAAGTTGGACGATGCCATTAGCTTTTGATTTGGATTTTTCTTCTTTAACACGATCTGATTTTGATCTCGATCTGTATTCGCCGAATAAAGAAAAGACTAACGGAAAAATATTTTTTGAAGAACCAAAGAAGAATGTTGTTGCTATTTCTTTGCCCTGGAGTAATTTTGCCACTGCAAATTTTCTTTCATACTGTTTACAAAATAATATTAGTGTCAGAAGTGTCACTAAACCATCCAAATTTAAAGGTGAAAAGAAACTAGTTAATTTGTCAAATGGTGATTTGTTGGTTTCCTTAGACAAACAATCTCTCTCAAGAGAAAAGCTATATCCTTTATTGCTAATTAAGTTGCAAGAATTAAATATTCAACCAGAAATGATTGTTTCTGGATTAGCAGTTTCAGGAAATGATATCGGTAGTCCGAGCATTCCGCAATTAAACGAGATTAAACCGGTAATGGTGGTAGGTGACAAAGTGAATCGCTACCAAGCTGGAGAAGTTTGGCATTTGTTGGATCAACGGTTATCTCAACCATTAAGCATGATGACATTTGATCATTTAATAAAAAATCACTTAGATAAATATACACACATTATTCTAGTTGATGGAAATTATCCTCAAGATAAAAAACAAATTGAAAAATTGAAAAAGTGGGTTCAAAGAGGCGGTGTATTGGTTTCACAATCCAGAGCGACTAAATGGATAGCTAAACAGGGTTGGACTTCTAGTGAAGAAGCGGAACTGAACATTGAACAAGATACGCATCAAGCCTATTCTCAATTATCCGATCATCATTCGCGACACTACATAGGTGGTGCAATTGCTCAACTTAACATTGACCTATCACATCCATTATCCTTTGGGTTAGATAATTCCGAACTAGCAGTTTTTAAAAGAAGTCAGTTTTCCTTAACTGAACCAAATGAAGCTTTTTCGTCAATCGCGCGATTTGACAAAAATGCGCTGCTCGCGGGGTATATGTCGAAAGAAAATCAAAAAAATCTGTCTGGTAAAACGAGCATTGTGGTTCAAGGAATCGGCAAAGGTAAAATCATTGGCTTTAGTGATGATATGAATTTTAGAGGTTTTTGGTTGGGCACTAGCCGAGTATTTGTAAATGCGCTTTATTTCAGCGACTTAATATATGCGCCTAAAAAGACAGAAAAATCTTCAGAGTCGAAGAAGAAATAATGGTGTAGCTATTCATTATTAGTGGAACATGATAGTACAAAAAATTCGTTCAAATTTAAGTGAAATTCGTATATAACGATGGCTATCTTAAACTAATTAAAACGAGCTTAAATGCCTTTAGTCGCTTTTACGGATTTACCCACATTTAAACGCTTAGATGAGGAATATCATGATGTATTATCGATCGATAAAGCACAACATCAAGATATAAGAGAGCTTCATATTGGTTTTTTAAATATGATGCCAGATGCCTCACTTAAAGCGACCGAACGACAATTTATGCGGTTAGTGGGAGATAGCAATCAAATTGTTCAGTTTTATGTTCACTTGTTCACTGCGCCTGCTATTGAACGCTCTGAAGATACTCAGCAATGGATTGATAGTTATTACGAAGATTTTGACGCAATTAAAACTCATGGGCTAGATGCGTTAATTATTTCAGGTGCAAATCCGGCGACTAATAAACTTGAAGACGAAGTGTTTTGGCCGATGTTAACGGAAGTAGTCGATTGGGCAAAGGAGAATGTCACCTCAGTGCTGTGCGCTTGTTTGGCAACTCACGCTGTATTGCAGTATTTATATGGATTAAAACGAAGTCCTCTAACCATTAAAAAATGGGGTGTTTTTGAACATTACTTAACCGATAAATTTCATCCACTCGTTCGACATATGAATACTCGTTTCGATGTTGTGCATTCGCGTAATAATGATATCAGTTCTGAATTAATTAAAAGTAAAGGGCTCAAGCCATTAGCTATCAGTCACTGCGCTGATTTACACTTAGCGGTCAGCCCCGATGGTTTTCGCTTTGTTTTTTTTCAAGGGCATCCAGAGTATGATAGCGTAAGTTTGTTTAAAGAGTTTCAAAGAGAAATAAAAAGATGGTTTGATGGCGATAGAATTAGTTACCCGCCATTTCCTGAAAATTATTTTTCTGAAGAGATAAAATCAATATTAGAAAACTACAAGGAAAGTGTTGTAAAAGCGAAATCCTGTGGCGATAATTTTCCAGATTGTGCAGAAATGTTAATTGCTAAACAATTAGATAATACTTGGCGAGATACAGCACTTTCTATTTACAACAATTGGCTCGGACTAGTGTATAGACTTACAGATAAAAACCCACAAATTCCATTTATGAATGGGGTTGATCCTAGTGATCCATTGAATGGAGTTTAAATTCTAAAGCGATTAGATTAAAACCTAATATTGCCTTAGTTGAGTAGCTGCAAAAATTGATTCATGGGAAGTGGATAACTAAAATAATAACCCTGATAAATATTACAAGAAAAGGACTTTAGTTTGTCAAACTGTGCTTCAGTTTCAACACCTTCTGCCACAACATTTATGCCAAAATTTTCACCAAGTGAAATTAGTGATTTTACCATAATTAGATCGGATGGATCGATCATGAGATCACGAATGAAAGATTGATCAATTTTTAGCTCATCAATGGGAAGATTCTTTAAATAACTTAAAGAAGAATATCCAGTGCCAAAGTCATCTAAAGAAAAACTAATGCCAAATGATTTTAACTTTTGTAGTTTTTTAGCGGTGTCATCAATGTCTTTTGCCAATACCGATTCGGTTATTTCGAGTTTCAGCTTACTAGGATCTAAACCAGATTTTGAAACTGCATTTATGACTAGATCGACAAAGTTTTTTTGCCATATTTGTTTGGTACTGATATTAATTGATAAGCACAAATGTTTGTATCGATCATTTTTTTGCCATTTAGCTAATTGATCACAAGCCTCAATTAACACCCAATTACCAATTGGTACAATTAAAAAATGAGTCCATGGGTAAACTATAAATATTTATTTTTGAAACAATTTATAATCATCTCCTTTGATAAAGCAATTTGTAACTTATTACTAAAATTTTAATATTTTTATCGATAATCATTGACAGGTGAGATACATCTAATAAAACACCTATTGTATATCTCAAAATAAATAAGCTAGGAGTTGATTATGATTGAGCAGATTAATGTAGGTGTTATCGGTA
Organism: Kangiellaceae bacterium; assembly: GCA_049600015.1. Lineage (GTDB taxonomy): Bacteria > Pseudomonadota > Gammaproteobacteria > Enterobacterales > Kangiellaceae. Next base: position 16 of record JBMYPE010000094.1, on the reverse strand, counting down.
CGGGATGGTGTGGTGG
>JBMYPE010000093.1:0-6654 GCA_049600015.1 Kangiellaceae bacterium | reverse complement strand
TTTTCTTTTTCTATTACAATGTGTTTTTCAAATGACTTCATTCAAAAACTATATGGAAAAAGAGGAACCACATCCACAGGTAGTAGTAGCGTTTGGATTTTCCACAACAAATCGAGAACCATCTAAATCTTCTTTGTAATCAACTTTCGAGCCAACCAAATATTGAAAACTTAAAGAATCAACCAACAAGCGAACGCCTTCCTTTTCAATCACTAAGTCATCCTCGTTTTGCTCTTCTTCAAAGGCAAATCCGTATTGAAAACCAGAACATCCACCACCGGTGACAAAAGCTCTTAACTTAAGGTTTGGATTTTCTTCATCAATTATTAATTCTTTTGCTTTGCTGCTAGCCGCTTGTGTGAAAATAATTGGGCTAGCACTTGCTACTACTCCAGCACCAGCAGTTGAACCAGAATGACTTGAAGTATTACTCATTTTTACCTTCTTCAACATTATGTGTTTGTAGATCTTGCTCTACATTTTCTTTGTTGACTTTTTCGTTATTCTTATTCAACTCTTCATCTGTAGATTTGTGATGGGTGATTAATTTTTGCTTTTCAACGCGATGCAACATTTGTCCATTCACTTCTGCGCCCATCGACATTTCAATGAGCTTGTAATAGACGTTGCCTTCTATGCGAGCTTCCGACATTAACTCGACGTGTTCGAGTGCATGAACATCACCGGTAACACGACCTAAAATAACAATATGCGGTACTTGAATTTCACCCTCTACATAACCATTTTTACCAATCGTTAATAAGGAGTTATCCACTTCCTCAGAAGTCACATTACCTTTAACATGTCCATCAATATAAAGCACGCCGGTAAAATTTATATCACCAGAAATTTTAGTTTTTTTACAGATTAAGGTATCTGCTGCGCCCGCTTTGGCTTTTGGGGATTGCTTTTTTTTACTACCGAATAACATTACTTCTCCTCAGCTTGCCAAACCGTTTCAAGTTTAGCTGTTTGATTTTTACGCAATCCTTTTGTTTTTGCCGTTGCCACTAACCTTTGTGGAACAAATTCTTTGGGTAATTGAATAAATCCTTGAAGGTTTTGAAAGTACTTAAACTGAAAATTAAAATCTGACGCTTTAAAATTCCCTAACTCTCTAAACCGATAACTCAATTGATTGTCTTGCTTATCTTTATCGTGGCCAAAAACAACTAATTCCGCATTGCCTTTCAAAAACTGTGCTTGTTTTTGTGCCTGTATAATTGTCAATCTAAAATGAAACTGACCTTCATTATCAATTTTTGTAATGACAAGCTGGTCAATATTCAGGCCTTTCGCGTCTTTTTCTGGTGCCATGATGTTTCTATAAAACCGTAATTCTTCTTGTAAGCTTTTTTGTTCCAACTCCAGCGTTTGAATATTTTTTATTAAATCTTGATTTGAGAGGCTTTCAACCAGTGTTGATTGCTTTTCTAACACCAAGGATTCCGTTACTTTATTATAGGCGATTTGCGTATCGCTTAATGATGCTTGTATCTCTTTTAGTTGTTTTTTAGTATCCGCCAGATCGCTTATTGCAAGATATCGCCCAGTTAAATAAACCGACACTAACGAAATAACAGAGCCAAGAACAAGGGTAACGTACCATAAGTTCGACTTTTGCTCTGTAACTATTAGTTTTGAGTTATTCATTAGTAGATGAGTTTGCAGGATTCGATTTAATAGGTTTTTCTTTTACTCTCAAAGTAAGCGATTACCGCACAAAATTTACATTAATTTCTCTTAAGACACTTAAATTATAGCAATTTATTTGTCTTTTTTATCAATAGGTTATATCCTAAACTTAAAGCTATTTAGTCGATAACACTAAATATTAGGGTGCGATATTAGCACTTTATGCTCAATTGACCAACCAAACACTAAAAAACCAGCAATGACTCAACGAGAACTAAATGTCATTTTTTGAATCTCTTCGCATAAAACTAGGTAGCTTAGATGCTCTACCCACGCTTGCGGCGTTAGGTTTTGTCAGTGGCATTCTTGCAGGCGGTGTGATTGTTTTATTTAGATTATTCATCGAAAGTGGTTTTGTTTTATGGCACACACAAGAAACGACTGGTGATTTCGAATCATCACCTTTGTGGTTTAGATTTGTATTACCAACGGTAGGCGGCTTTATTGTTGGGTATATTCTACATAAAGTGGGTAAACACTACCGCCAAGTTGGTGTGGGGCACGTTATTGAACGTATGTCTTTTCACCAAGGTTATTTAAATTGGCGAAATGCAGTAGTTCAGTTCTTGATAGGTGGACTCACCATTGCCAGTGGGCAATCAGTTGGTAGAGAGGGCCCAGGAATCCATCTCGGGTCGGCCTCCAGTAGCTGGTTGGGTCAAAAATTAAACCTGCCAAATAACAGCATTAGAGTATTGGTCGGATGCGGAACCGCTGCCGCGATTTCTGCCAGTTTTAATACGCCATTAGCTGGTGTGATATTCGCAATGGAAGTAGTGATGATGGAATATGCGGTCGCAAGCTTTATTCCATTGATTTTAGCGGCGGTATCCGCGGCGATTTTTTCACGCATTGTATTTGGTAGCGATGTCGCTTTTATTGTCCCATCTGTGGACTTAGAATCCCTGTGGGAAATTCCAAACTTCATACTGTTAGGATTAGTCATCGGTATTGTGGCGACTATTTTCATAAAAGGAACCGCCATTCTAAGTGAAAAATCGAGTAGTTGGTCCGCTTGGTTTAGGTGTAGTGTCGCGGGAATGGGTGTTGGAATTATTGCTCTCGCCGCACCGGAAGTGATGGGAATCGGCTACGATACCGTTAATGCCTCTCTGCATGGCAATTTGACTCTACAGATCTTGATCATCGCTTTTGTCGGCAAGCTTTTAGCCACAACGCTCTGTTCTGGTTTAGCTCTTCCAGGAGGAGCAATCGGTCCAAGTATGTTTATTGGCGCAATGGTTGGCGGTATCGTTGGTTCTTTAGGCGCGATGGTTTTACCTGACTATGCATCAGAATATGCTTTTTATTCGATGGTGGGCATGGCGACAATGATGAGCGCCATATTACAGGCACCTTTAACAGCATTAATGACATTATTGGAATTAACCAATAACCCCAACGTGATTTTGCCGGGAATGATTGCAGTTGTGATCAGTAACTTAATGGTCACTCAAGTATTTAAGCAGAGCTCCATATTCCATTCTCAACTACGCTCAAAAGGACTCGATTTAAGAGTCAATCCTTTATCACAATATTTACGCAGCGTTGGTGTGGCGGGATTGATGGAAAGAAAATTGGTGGTACATGACAACAAATTTATTACCGTTAAAGACGCAAACATCATTTTATCTGATACACCAAAATGGATCTTAATCCGGCAAAATAAAGAAGCAAACTCACTATTAGCGGCTAATGACCTAGCTCGTTATATCCTAGAGTTGAAAGAAAGCCTAGCAATAAACGAAACTGACAAAATAGAAGCGCTGACCAAAGAAAATGAACTTATGGAAAAAGAAATTGATCTGTTAGCCATACCAGCAGATCGACAAAACATCGCCTCAGTTTATCTACAAGCAAACCTAGAAGAGGCATTGGATACTATGGAGCGAGAACACGTTAGTTCAGTCTATGTGTTCCGAAGTGTCTCAGCCACATCTGAAAAAATTTATGGCATATTAACTAAAAGTAAAATTGAATCGCATTATGGTCATAAGTAATGCTAGGAAATTAATGAGCATTATCTAAATTGTCTGTTTTAGCATATAGGTATAACCGACGGTAACTTACACTCTAATCTTAAAAAGCGTATTATTCCAATCTCTCATTTCACTCAAATTTATTAACTATGCCCAGTAATCGCTCTGTCGCTAATATTCTCGACAATATCAGTCATACCATAGGTAAAACTGATTTAATCAAAATTCAATCACTTTCAAAGTTAACTGGATGCGATATTCTTTTGAAGTGTGAGCACCAAAATCCAGGTGGTAGCATTAAAGACAGAGCCGCTTTGCAAATGATTAAAGATGCCACTAAAAAGGGCGATTTAAAACCAGGAATGACAATAGTAGAAGGAACCGCAGGAAACACCGGAATTGGGTTAGCTCTAGTAGCAAAAGCTTTAGGATTTAAGTTAATTGTTGTCATGCCAAAAGGTCAAACTCCAGAAAAAGAACGCTTGATAGAGCTGCATGGCGCAGAACTACGATTGGTTGACGCCTGTCCATTCGCAAATGAAAATCATTTTTATCGCACTGCAAGACGCATTGCTGAAGAAAATGATAATTATTGGTGGGCAGATCAATTTGAAAATACCAGTAACTATCAAGCCCACTATCAAAATACTGCGCCAGAAATTTGGCAACAAACCAAAGGAAATATTGATGCCTTTGTGTCTGTTTGTGGAACTGGAGGCACAATAGGTGGTAATTCAAAATATTTTGCAGAGAAAAACCCAAGTATCTTAAATTGGTTAGTGGATCCAGACGGTTCAGGTATTCACAATTATCTTAAAAATGGCAAGTATGTGGCTAGTGAAGGTGCATCGTTTACAGAGGGAATCGCAATCATGCGACTGGTGGAAAACTTTAAGGCAGCCACTATCCATCGTTCAGTTAATTTACCTGACAAAGATTTAGTTTCTATATCACGCTATGTACGAGACAAAGACGGGATTGTTCTTGGCTCTAGTTCTGCATTAAATGTAGCAGGTGCACTATTTGCGGCTGCAAAAATGGGCACAGAAAAATCCATAGTCACTTTTTCTTGCGATCTTGGCGAGCGATCTTACTCCAAGTTGTGGAATAATGAATTTTTACAAGACAAAGGAATTGATGTTAACGCCAATGATGTTGAATCATTGTTTAAAAAATACATTGATTCAGATGATTTTCTATCTATAAGCTAACAATAGATACTCAATCACCACTTTCTGCTTAATTTCACCTATTCAAGCATTTTCTCAAAGTCGGTCTATACTTAACAGTGTAAGTCCTGTGCAATTGCGGGATCTTAATTGCACCTAGATAGAACCACGAATTCAGATTAAATATGATTAGGCACAGCATGTTGAAATTACTCTTAGCTCCCGGCGTTACCATAGTCAACCAACTATCAATCGGTAAAAAATTCGCTCTTATTTTTATTTTGTATCTCATACCGGTGGGATATGTTGCTCACTACGCATTAACTAATCATGGTAAAGAAATAAACGACGTACAAATAGAAATTGAAAAACTATCAGTCATTGGCTCGTTTAAACCTGTTTTTGAAAATATGGCAAAATCAAGAGGATTGACTAATAGCTTTTTAAACGGTAACCAATCGGTCAAAGCTAATATTGAATCAGCGGGCGATAAGGTTAACACCCAACTCAATACCATTCGAAACCTCCCAGAATTCTCAAATTTGTTAAATGTTGAACAAAATGAATTGAAGTCTATCCAAACAGATTGGCAGCAATTCACATCGGCTATGTTCACAATGAAAGCCGACAAAAATTTTACTGGCCATTCAGATTTGATCAATAGAGTTGAACTCTTGATGAGTAATATTTTGGAGTCGAGCACTTTATTTACTGACTCAGAACATCAGACTTCTTTTTTAATTCAGTTGACTGTAAAAAACTTACCCGCAATTGTAGACACGATTGGCAAAAGCCGTGGAATAGGAGCCGGTGTTGCTACCGCGGGGCAATTTAACGCGGATACATTTGTTTTATTATCTAATTTCAATAAGCAATTACAGCAACAAAGAAGCAGAATGGCTCATAACTTTAGTAGTGCAACAACCTATAATGATAACTTGAATCAACTCTCTCAATCGTTTAATCAATTAGATCAACAGATCAATAATTTTATAGACACTACATCTAATAAACTAATCATTCCCGACGAAATACAAATAGGCGCTGAGCAGTATTTTTCTCAAGGGACTCAACTAATTGACTTAACTCTAGAGCTTTATGACGCTAGTTATAATGAATTAAAATCGCTTTTAGAAAAAAGAGAGGGGGATATTGTCACTGATATTTTCATTAATATAATTTCATCTGCTTTGCTTATTATTGCTGCCTTATATCTATTTTCTAGTGTATACACCAGCATGCTCTCTTCTATTTCAAAAATAGAAAAATGTGTGAATACTGTAGCAGAAGGTAATCTAACCCAAGGGATTCAAATTAATTCTCAAGATGAAATGAAGAACATTGGCGATGATCTTAATTTAATGATTGAAAACACAAAAAACCTCGTTTTGCAGGTGTCAAATACAACTAAAGAGCTGGTGGTTTCTGCCGAAAATAATCGGCTATCATCCGTATCCACGAGCGAACGAATTGATCAACAGAATTTAGAAGTTGAGCAAGTTGCCGCGGCAATGAATCAAATGTCATCAACCGTTCAAGAAGTTGCGAATAATGCAGAGCAGACAGCGACTTCCACCTCAAAAGCCGATCAAGACTCCAACAGCGGTTTTAAAATCGTGCAGAGTACAATCACTTCAATCAATGAGCTAGCGGCCGAAATTTCAAATGCTTCCAGTTCAATTGATAAACTACAAATGGATGTAAAGGAAATTAGTACCGTGCTTGATGTGATTCAAGGAATAGCCGATCAAACTAATTTACTTGCTTTAAATGCAGCTATAGAAGCAGCCAGAGCCGGAGAGTCAGGAAGA
>JBMYPE010000092.1:0-6700 GCA_049600015.1 Kangiellaceae bacterium | reverse complement strand
TGTTTTTGATAGGCTTGCATGACAAAAAGCCAATGCACTGGAGCGTAAATAATAACAAAGAAAAACAAGGCAATTAATATTCTCCATCTTATTCCTGCCAAAAAAATGACAAACGCACCGGAACTGGCTATTAATATTGAAGTGCCTAGATCAGGTTGAATCATAATTAAATATGTCGGCACCGCAATTAAAATTCCGGCCACTAATAACTCAGTATAATTAGGTGGTAAGCGTCGCTCACTGAAATACCAAGCGATCATCATTGGAACAGCTAATTTCATTATTTCTGACGGTTGAAAACGAAATCCACCAAAATTTAACCACCTTTGTGCGCCTTTACCCATGACGCCCACTAAAATGACCGCTATTAACAAAATAATTCCGATAGCAAAAATAAAAGGTGTCCACTTTTTATAAACACGTGGTGGGATCCAAGCAAAAACTAGCATTGCAGTGAATGCGATGACCAATCTAATGACTTGTGCCCTAAGTTGCAATTGGCTTTCACCCGATGCACTGTAAAGCACCATTAATCCAAATCCCATTAAAACTAACAAGCCCGCTAGCAAAGGCAGATCAATATGCACTTTTGCGGCAAAGGATTTGTTGCGTCGGTCGGACATATCTCCGCTGAGCAAAGGCATTATTCTCCCTCCGCTTTGGTAGATGATTGCAACTCGAAATAAGTATCTAGTACGGCACGAGCAATAGGCGCTGCGCTTTCACCGCCATGCCCGCCATTCTCTACAACTACGGCTATGGCAATCTCGGGATTATTGAGAGGCGCATAACCAACATAAACCGCATTATCATGAAACTTTTCATCTATTTCGTTTTCATCATATTCTTCGTCTTGCCCAATGCTAAAAAGTTGAACGGTACCCGTTTTACCTGCGGATTGGTATATCGCGCCATCAAACGCAGTTTTTGCAGTCCCCCATGGAAACTGAGTCACTTTTGCCATCGCTTTTCGCACAATGTTTAGGTTTTTTCCATCCCCAAAATCTATTCTATTTGAGAATGATACAGGGCTCTGTTCCGACCACTGTTCGTTTATCTTGGTCGCTGTTTTTAATCGTAAATTAAATCGAGAGCCACCCGTTGCTAGTGTGCTAATAGAGTTCGCTAATTGTAGAGGGGTAGCATTCCAAAAACCTTGTCCTATTCCAACATTAACAGTATCGCCTGGAAACCATGATTGATTTCGCGCTTTTCTCTTCCATTCTCGGGAGGGCATTATGCCTGTTAATTCCTCGCCCATATCTATCCCGGTACTCACACCAAATCCAAACTTAGTCATTTGTGACGATATTAAGTCGATTCCCATTTTGTAAGCCAAATCATAAAAATACGGATCGCACGACTGTATTATCGCTTTACTAACATCAACATGTGAGCCATGCCCAGTTGGTTTCCAGTCTCTAATAATTCGCTGTTCTTTGGTGGGCATAATCCAATAACCCGGATCACTGATGGTTGTATTTTTGTTAATTATTTTATTCTCCAATCCCACCCAGGCTAACATGGGTTTGATGGTGGAACCGGGAGAATATAGTCCACGCAATGCTCTGTTAAAAAGCGGTTGTGCTTTTGAACTCGTGAGCTTCGCATATTCTTTGGTTGATATGCCTCTGACAAAGCTATTAGGGTCATAAGTTGGCGTACTCACCAACGCAAGAAGATCACCATTTTGAGGATTAATAGCAACCACAGCCCCTCTATACTGTTCCATGGCTACACTGGCTGCTTGTTGTAGTTTTATATCAAGTGATAATTTAATATCTAAACCTGGAGTCGGAGGATTTGATTCTAAAGGTTCTCCAATCACTCTTCCTTGAACATCAATTTCAACGGTTCGTGATCCTATTTTTCCATGCAGGATATCTTCATAGTACTTTTCCAAACCAACTTTGCCAATAAATCTTGTGGCTCGGTAATTAGCTGTATCAATTTGACTCAATTCTCGTTCATTAATTCGGCCAACAAATCCAAGAGTATGTGCCAACAGATTAGCATAAGGATAATGTCTCACCAATTGCGCTTCTATCCTAGCTCCCTTTAATGTGTGTCCATTGGCAGCAAAAATGGCTACCTCTTGCTCGGTGAGTCGGGTTTTCAACTGAACACTTTTAAAGCGCCTGACGCCCCGCATTTTACTTTTAAATTGTTTAATATGTGTTTTTTTAATCAGTTTAAGCGCTAATATTTTCTTTAATAATTCATCAATGTCTTTAACTTGCTCAGGAATAACTTGAATAGAGTAAACTGATTTATTTTCCGCTAACAACACACCATTTCGATCAAAAATAAGCCCTCGATTGGGGGCAACTCTTTGTACACTGATTCGATTTTCATTCGAGCGAGTTTGATAATTGTCATGCTCTATCACTTGCAAAAACCAACTTCTTCCAAGTAATAATAAAAAAAGCGATACAACAACAATAAAAGCAAAAACAGTGCGGGTGACCAAGATCTCTCGCTCTTGTCGGTGATCTTTAAATGCTGGCGTTTTAAATTGACCGGTTTGCTTTAACATTTATTATTATCAGTTCAATAATCCAAAGGGGTTCTTTTTTTTGAGAAATCATATTGAAGATCAATCATTCTCTATGGTAAGGGTGATTGACGGTCACAGACCACGCACGATAAATAGCCTCTGACAAAATAACTCGAACCATTGGGTGAGGAAAAGTAAGCGCTGACAGCGACCATTTTTGTTGAGCTCTCGCTAAACAATCTTGAGACAATCCATCGGGCCCACCAACCAATAACGCAACGTTTCTTCCATTTGCTTGCCAATTGTTAATTTGTTTTGCCAATTTCGTAGTCGTCCAGTTTTGACCATCCACCTCTAGAGCAACCACCCAATCAGTGTTATCTATCGCTTTCAAAATTAAACGACCTTCCTGCTCTTTCCACTTATCAACTAATTGATTCTTAGTGCGTTTGGCTACAGGAATCTCAATAAGTTCCAAACTACAATCTTTAGGTAAGCGTTGTGCGTAAGTAGAAAATGCTGTTTCCACCCAAGCAGGCATCTTAGTTCCAACGGCAATTAATTTAATTTTCATAATATTTTAGAATAACAATATATCGAGACATCAACGCTATTATGCAGGTTGCCTTAAAAATGAGTTAATTCGAGGTAAAAATACGAACATACTGCTGGATGTGACTATTTTTAAACGAAGAAATAGCTCATTTTTAAGGTGAGCTGAATAGCAACTAAGACCAAAGTTTTTCTAGTTGATAGTAATCTCGCGTTGTAGGTTGCATGACATGAACAATCACATCGCCACAATCAACTAATACCCACTCTGATGCATCTTCGCCTTCGATGCCAATTGGCGGTTTACCTTTTTCTTTTAATGATTTGATCAATAAAATCGCAATAGATTTCACATGCCTAGATGATGTTCCACTACAAACTATCATGAAATCCGCTATCGTACTCTTTTCTGTTATTTCTAATACTTTAATATCATTTGCTTTAATTTCTTCTAATTGTGCAAGGATAAAATCTTTTAATTCGTGCATACTTTTATGTCTCTTTTTAATTCTATTAATTACATTAACCATTTATCAACTGATTGGTTATTTTTCATTCTTTCTCGAATTTCTGTGGAGGAAATATTGATTTCAGGAATTTCCATATAGTAACAACTGCCCACACAATTTTCTGTTAAATCAAGTAAGTGAGTATTTTCTGGTTGCGGACAAAATTGATATTCTTTCGCTTTAACTAACCAGTCATTTAAACTCTCATTTGGTCTATTAATAACCAGCAAATTACAATAATTTGATAGCAATTGATATTCTTTCCAACGTGCTAAACCATTAAAATTGTCTGCTCCAATTATTAAAAATCGAGTGATGGACAAGTTGTTATTTTTGTTTTCAGCCTCTAGTTCTCTTAAACTATCAATTGTGTAGCTACTGGTATTTACATTTCTATTTCCTTCTCTTTCGTCAACCAGCATTTCAATATTTTGTTCAATAAAATAATTTGTAAATGTACTCCGTAATTTTTTACTTCTTTCAACAAATGAATTATAAGTCTTCTTTTTGAGTGCTGGTGTGGCGCAAGGTAAAAAACGAAATTGAATTTTATAAGATCCTGAATTCAATTGTTTTATGTTCGAAATAACCTGCTTGACCAAATTGATATGGCCTTTGTGCAATGGGTCGAAACTTCCCCCATAAACAAACTCAACTATCACATTAACCTGCCTTTCTTATTTCATTAGCAGTTTTCCATATATTTTTACCACTCAAGATCCATAAACAAGCTTCCAATTCTAACCAAACATTGCCCTCAGCTTGACCTTTAACAATTTTGTCTATTTGCGCACAGCGTATAATTAGTTTTTGCCATATACCTAAAGGTAACCTTGATGCCGCGCTAATGATTAGACGTTTTTTACTTTCCCACAGATAAGCACCTTCAAAACCGTTGCTTGCAGGTTGCCCCATACTCACAGCATTTGAAACTCGATTGCAAAATTGAATCTCTCTGGTTAGATTGCCTAAAATAACAATTGGTACTTGTCCTTCTTGTTTGAATTTTTTTAACATCTTAATTGCTCTTTGCCCTCTCCCTTCTAACGCAGCATCAATACACAGAAATACAGAAAACTTGGCGTTATCTGAAATGACTTCCAATAGCATATTTTTATCAATCGCTTTATCTTTCGAAGTGTGCCTATTTAACAGTTTTATTTTTTCAATCGCTTGGCTGGCGGCCAAGAGATTTCCTTCTGTTTTTTCAGCTAACAAAGTGCAAGCGCTAGGTTCAATTTCAATTCCATCAGCTCTTGCTCGTTCCTGAATCCATCTTGGAAAAACAGCCGTTTTTGGTGGCCACAACTCTTGTAGTTGTGCATTTTGTGAGATTGTTTTGAACCATTTGGTTTGTTTTGTCTTTTTATCCATCTTTGGAAAACGAAGGATGTACCAATCATCTTCCCCAGAATCAGAGAGTAAAGCAATTAGTGCGTCTTGCGCTGCCTTATTGGGTTTATCTTCAAAACGAATATCTGTTAACTTTGCCGACGCGAACAATGAAAGACTACTACTATTTGCTAGTAATTCGGTCCAGTCATACTTTTTATTGACTGTTATTATTTCAGTTTCTTCCACACCTTTTGCTTTAGCGGATGACACAATTGCGTCACTCGCCTCTTGTACAAGTAAAGTTTCGTCGCTCATTAATATATTAATTTGAGCCATAAGCATTAAGTTTTATCTAAGTTTTTTGAGAGATTATGAAATGCTGAAAATTGTTGTAATAATTGTAATGACAGGTTGTTTTTCATTTCATTGAGTAAGCTTTTCTCTTCGGCTTTTTTGCCTACTAGATCGTTAGTATCAAAATAATAGTGTCTACTAATTCTCAAGTGCTTTTCTTGTTCAATGACTTTGTTGTTATTAGTTGCGCGATTATTCACAGAGTTGTTTGGATTTTTATTCGCTTGAATTTCTTTTAAAATTGAAGAACTTTCAGCCATAACAAAACTAATTTTCATAATAAATTCGTATTCGTTGGTTCTGCCATTTGTATCTAATCCACTCGCATATCTATCAAGAGAGGAATTTAATATAAATATCTGGTATTTAGAATCAACCGGTTCTTTTACAAGATCAACATTAGAAAGTGATAATACTCGTCGAATGTCAGTTTCGATTTCTTGCTCATCTTCCAGAGTATTGATATAAACTTTTTGCCCTACTAAACTAGTGGAAGAAAGATTATCCAAACTTCCCCTTAAATGAAAGCCGCATGACGAAATCATAAAGATAGTGACCGTCAAAACAAATAGGTGAAATTTTTGCTGTTTCATAAGTTTTCTTTCATAATTTCAAACGACTAATTAGCCACAATATTAATCAATCGTCCTGGTACAATAATCACTTTTCTCACGGTTTTATCTTGAATAAACTTCGAGACATTTTCGTCCTTGATTGCTTTTTCTTCTATTTGTTCCTTACTTAAATCAGCGGCAACTTCCATTTTCCCTCTTGTTTTACCATTCACTTGGATAATAATTAGAATTTCATCTTTAGTTAGTGACTTTTCATCACACATTGGCCAATCCGCGTCTACAATCAGATCACTATTTCCGGATATTGACCATAATTCCTGACTCATATGTGGTACAACCGGAGACAATAATAAGACTGCAGTTTCAAGTGCATGTTTAATAACCCAACGATCAGAGTCAGTTTTATTTGAAGGGTGTTTTACGACGCTATTAACCAATTCCATCACTGCAGCAATTGCAGTATTAAAAGAATGGCGGCGTTCATAATCATCAGTCACTTTTTTAATAGTTTCATTCGTTTTGCGATAGAGCGCTTTTTGTTCTTTGTTCATACTAGCTAACTCTACTGATTCGCATGACTCTATTGCATTTTCAGTGTAAAGTTTCCAAAGCCTGCGCAAAAATTTAAGCGCCCCGTTTACACCGTCTTCGCGCCATTCTAGCGTCTGTTCTGGCGGGGAAGCAAACATCGTGTATAAACGTGAAGTATCAGCACCATATTCATTAATAAGAGCTTGAGGGTCAACACCATTATTTTTTGATTTGGACATTTTTTCCATTCCCGCCAAAATAACAGGCTCTCCATTACTTTTTAATGTCGCGCTGATTGATTTACCTTTACTATCTTTTACTAAATCGACCTCTTCCAAAGTATGATA
>JBMYPE010000091.1:0-6730 GCA_049600015.1 Kangiellaceae bacterium | reverse complement strand
TATTTTTAGAAAAATAGACCTCATAATCAACTGCTCGAATCATTTTTACAAAATGAGAATTTTGTTCTGTCTCCGCGAGGTCTGCAAAAAAAACTATTTTGTAGATAGACTTATCCTTAAAAACAGCTCCATCTAGTTGTGTTTCAATTTCAAACTTTGACAACTTCCTATTAGCATAAAGATATTTTTCTTCTGCCACTATCTTCATAATCGTTCGCTATTGGTTATTTTAAGTACTAAAAGTAATTATAACTAAACTCTCACCATTTAAATATATTGATTAACTAATCGCCTCATTCGATTCAATTGATTAATCAAACCTTTAGCCAATCAGAAAACCTAAGCGACAACCAATATAGTCATTTTTAGTTTGAATTGTTACAATCGCTTAATGAATAAAGAAAATAACAAAATAAATAATGCGGTGGCTTCCTCTAAAAACAAGGCTCCGAACATCTTAAAAGGTATGATACCTTTTGTTTTTATTCTGATTAGCTCTTTACTGTCTTTGTCTTGGTACATCATCAATTATCAGGTAGAAGAGCTCGTGGCAAAGCGAACCTCCGAATACGCCCATAGCATCGTGAAAATTGCAGCAGACTCTAGTGCAGAAGCATTGTTAGCAGAGGATAATTTACAATTAGAGTTGCTAGTTCAAAATATTGCTAAAGATCGCTATATCCGTGTTGCAACTATATATTCTTCAGATGGAGTGGTGGTGACTAAATACCCAAAAGAAGATTCTTTTCCGGAAGAATCTGTGGCCACAAAAAATAACAACCAAATAACCAATGAAATATCGAGTACTAAAACTAACTCATTAAATTCATCAGCAAATGACACAACTAGTAGCGAAAAAGAACCTAGTGAAAAGTCAAACAGTTCAAATCAAGAAGATTCTACATTAATTTTTGATTATTTAGCTGCAAAAAAAAACATCCCGTTTACAGAAAAAATAGCATATAAAGGCATAACCGCCGGTTGGTTCAAAATTGAAATAGATGGGTACCAATTAGAATCTGATTTTAGAGCTAACTTTCACAACATTAGATCAAGAGTATTTGCTTTAATCACCATACTATTGATTGGCACTTTATACATACTATTTAGATTTAGACGAAAAGTGGAAAAGTTGGTGAAATCTGTCAACTTACTAGTTGTGAGAAAAGCACAAGAATCAGATGTGAAGATAGCAAATACTCAAAGTCAATGGTTTGAACAAGTCGACAGCTTAGCTGAATCATCCTTTAGTAAACCCATTCGGTTGAGAGAAATGCGCCAACAAGTGCGTTGGAAAGGTGAAGCTGTTTTGGAGGCAGTTCCAGCCGTTTGGTTTGCCATTGATTTACCGAAAGATGATATTCAAGGATTAGCTGAAAAAGTAGTGACCATAGAAAAATACGTAAAATATGCCGCAAATGCTTATTTTACCTACTCTCAAGGGGATGTTTTTTCAGGTAGTATCGTCCCTTTTTTACAGCACTCGCAAAACGAACCCGCGACCTGTCAAAATTCCTATACTGATCTTGTATCTTTTACTTTTCTAATGAAAGAGTTGATGAACAGTATGGATGCCAATATTAAATTAAAAGCAGTTCTATTCAATTCCAACCTCTACAAATTGCATTCAGATGATTCAGTACAAAACAAAGTGATTATTCCTCAAAGAAAAAAAGTGCAAGTAAATAAGCTGGCTAATCTGATGGGTGACACAAATATCTGTTGTTTAACTGAGGATGCAAATCTAATAAACGAGATCACTACAAATGACATATTTTTACACAAGCAAAAAAAAGTGACTGGAACTTATCAATTAAAATCTGCTAATCATGACATAATGAATCATGTCGCGCGAATATCAAAAAACATCATTGACAGCGATATTCGACATTAAAATATCCTTTGAATCTAATAGTCTGCCTAACGCTTGCTGAAACTTTCCTTTAAATTACAATCAGAACAGAACTGCGTCAGCAAAGTCATTTAGACCTCACTCTATTAAAACAGAAAAGCATTTAGAGCGAATACTTCCTTGATTGGGCAATTCGCTCAGCAAAAGAGCAAAACATTTGCTATAACTTAATAACAAGAGAATTAAAAAAGCGAAGATTCCAACTCACCAATTCCCATGTTAAAAACTATCTTAATTTGCGATGATTCAAGAATGGCAAGAAAGCAGCTAGCCCGTTGTTTGCCTGCAAATTGGGAGGTAGATATAGTTTTTGCCGAACATGGACGAAAAGCTATCGAAATTATTCAAGATTCGATTCCCGACTTAATGTTTTTAGATCTTAATATGCCTGTCACTGATGGCTATGAAACGCTAGAAGCATTAAATCGGCGATCAATTGAAATGAACGTAATTGTAGTGTCAGGTGATATACAACCAACAGCGCAAGAAAGGGTGTTACGACTAGGTGCTTTAGATTTTATAAAAAAGCCAATCACCAAAGAAATATTGGCTGAAACCTTAGTAAAAAATAAATTCATTGAAGCAGAGATTAAGGTACCAAATAACACACCTATTCATTCTCACGATGAAATGGATGAAAAATCATTTTTAGATGCCGTACAAGAAATATCTAATGTCGCGATGGGCCGAGCTGGTGATGTATTAGCCAGGTTTTTAGATGTATTTATAGAGTTACCTATTCCTAAAGTAAACCACATAGAGCTAACAGAACTTCAAATGGCGTTACAGTTTTCAGCGGAGGACGAAACTGTTTCCTCTGTTTGTCAGGGTTTTATTGGGCCTGGACTTTCGGGCGAAGCATTGTTAATTTTTAATGATTCATCTTTTAAAAATATTGCTTCTTTAATGAACTATGGCGGCGACTTAAACAAAAAAATTGAACTAGAACTATTAATGGACATTGCGAATATTTTAGTTGGTGCTTACCTACAAGGAATATCCGATCAACTAGATGTGAATTTGAGTCAAGGACATCCCATAGTGTTAGGTCAACATATAAAAATAGATGAACTCATCAATAACAATGTAAAAAATTGGAACAAAGCTCTTTCTATAGAAATTAATTATCAAATTAAAAATCAAACAATCAACTGCGATCTTTTATTGCTCTTTACAGAATCTTGCATTGCGCCTCTAAAAAAGTTATTACACTACACCTTATGAATAACTTCCAATTAAAAAATTATGACTACCATAGGACTCAACATTAACTGACAAAATATGAGTAATTCAATCGAACAATTGAGAGAGTTCCACTGGATGATGGATATGTTACAGAACATAGACGTTGGGCTGGTCGTGTTAAATAAGGAAAACCAAGTACAGCTTTGGAATAGCTTTATGGAAAATCATAGCGGAATTATGGCCAATGATTCCCGCAATAAAAACATCTTCGATTTGTTTCCTGAGATCGATAAAAAATGGTTTCAACATAAAGTTGAGTCAGTTTTTCAACTAAAGATTCGAGCATTTAGCATTTGGGAGCAACGGCCTTATGTTTTCAAGTTTAAAAACTATCGACCTATTACTGGTATTGCTAAACTCATGTATCAAAACATCTCGATATTTCCAATAGTCTCAACTACTGGTGAAGTAGAAAATATTTGTATTATTGTTTATGACGTCACAGATGTCGCCACCAATAGACGAGCATTAAAAAATGCAAATGCACAACTGGAACAGCTCAGTAGAACAGATAAATTGACTAATTTAAACAATCGTGGTTACTGGCAAGAGTGCCAAGAATTTGAATTTAAAAAATTTACTCGCTATCAACAAACAATCAGTTTAGTTATATTTGATATTGACCATTTTAAAAAGGTAAATGATTCATATGGTCATCAAGCAGGCGATGAAGTAATCAAAGAGTGTGCAGCGGTACTTTTAGACTGCGCAAGAGAACAAGATCTTTGTGGGCGATATGGAGGTGAGGAATTTGTAGTGTTACTAACGGAGACTAACTCAGACGGCGCTTTTACCTTTGCCGAAAGATTACGCTCAAGAATAGAAAGAATGAACGTAATCTACGAAAATCTAACAATAGAATTTACAATTAGTTTAGGCGTTTGCCAACTGACAAGCGAAATGACGACTGCCAAAGAGTGGTTGGAACATGCCGACAAAGCTCTCTATCGTTCAAAGGAACAGGGAAGAAATAAAACTTCGCGACATGAATAAATCAAAAGTCTAACTAATTATGTGACTTTAAGATCGGTTAGTTATTTCTAATAAATGGTATCCAAATTGTGTTTTCACAGGCCCATGAACCACGCCCACTTCTCCCTCAAAGCACACTTTATCAAACTCCGGAACCATCATTCCTGGACCAAAAGAACCTAAATCACCGCCGCTTAAACCTGATGGACATGATGAGTTCGATTTTGCTATATCAGCAAAACTGGCACCGTTGGCAATCTGATCTTTTAAGTCGTTACACTTATCTTCGCTGTCTACTAAAATATGTCTTGCTGTGGCTGTTGCCATTGTCATTCTCCAGTGAAATGTTCTCTATCGGTAAGGCTTAATTATAACTGAAGCTTTTTAACGACTGTACTTTTAAATGATGAAAATTGCTCAGACCTAACCCTCTCTCAATTGAATATTGCACTATTATATTGTGCACAATATATATTTATGTTAATTTGATTACACGCCAAAGCTTTATAACTGTGTCAGGACAAAAATGCCTTTAACTACCCTCGGAATACTCCACACCATAGTGGGAACTGGATCTGTTTTTCTAATTTTTTATTTTTTAATTGTGGATAAACAAATATTGTTGTCAAAAAGATTAGGAAAGCTCTATTTGATTGGAACATTTCTAACTGCACTCAGTGCATTAGGAATCTATAAAAATGGCGAGCCAAATGGTGCTCATGCATTAGCGGTACTCACCATACTTGCTATCTTGGCTGGCGTAATCGCATCGAAAGTCAGCTTTTTGGGTATGATTCAAAAATATTTTATCGCACTATGTTTTTCATCTACATTACTCTTTCATATGTTGCCAACCGCCACGGAAATACTCACTCGTTTTCCAATGGATGAACCCTTAGCGACTAGCTCATTTGATGATCCACTGTTAGTTATTACGTTTCGAGTCATTTTAGGGTTGTTTATCCTATTCATTGGTTTGCAAATGAATTGGCTACGTAAGCAGAACTAGTTGGTTGATGACTCGTGAATAAGCAACTTCAAAACTCACAGCATGAACTGATGTCAGAACTGGATGATACATTACTGTTTGATAATCAAATTTGCTTTCCCATATATAGCGCAGCTAATTCAGTAGTACGTGCTTATACTCCGCTTTTGAAAAAGCTAGATTTAACCTATTTGCAATATATGGTGCTCATGCTGTTATGGCAAGAACCTAATCTCATGGTAAAAGAAATAGGACAGCGTGTTAACTTAGATTCGGGAACCTTGACGCCTTTATTAAAACGTTTAGAAGCGAAAGGTTTTGTAATCAGAACGCGTGGGAAAGATGACGAACGTGTTCGCATGATCAGTATCACCAAAAAAGGAATGGCAATCAAAGAAAATGCCAGCAGTATTCCTACCAAGCTAGCTTGCAGTATTGGGCTTTCTAGAGAAAAATCACTCGCGTTAAAATCTCTTTGTCAGGAACTCTTGGCGACTTTAAACAAATTATAGGAATTGTAGACCATGAAAGAACTAGCGGGAAAAACAGCAATAATTTCTGGAGGTGCCGAAGGAATTGGTTTTGCGATAGCTAAGGAATTGGGCGGTCATGGTATGAACTTAGTCATTGCTGATATTAATAAAGAACAACTTGAAGAATCTGAACAAAAATTGGCTAATGCCGGCTTTCCTGTTTTGGCGACACAATTAGATGTCGTCGATGACAAACAATGGCAAACAGTGCTAGATGCGGCTGAAGCACGATTTGGTAACATACATCTGCTGGTAAACAATGCTGGCGTAGGCGGAACTTCAAACCCTATAGAGCGAGACAAAGCGAGTGACTGGCGGTGGGTGGTCGATGTAAACCTAATGGGTGTAGCCTATGGTACACAAGCAGTTATTCCCAGAATAAAATCTCACAATGAAGGTGGTTGGATTATTAATGTTGCGTCAATGGCTGGTTTTTCGCCTTTACCATTAGGGGCTTGCTATTCAGCAACTAAAGCCGCAGTAGTGGCTATGTCAGAAAGTTGGCATTTTGAATTAAAAGAACAAAATATTCATGTTTCTGTGTTATGTCCCGCATTTGTAAAAACGCGAATCAATCAATCACACCGCAATAGGCAAGAGCAGTACGTAACTGACTCAAGCCTACAACAAAGTACCAAGCAAAGTTCAACTAGCTCATCGCAAATGACTGCGTTTGCGGAAAAAATGCAAAATATTATTGATGATGCAACTCCCGCAGATTTAATAGCCAAGCGTACAGTCGAAGCTTTGGCACAAGGAGAGCTTTACATTATTACTCATCCTAATTTTCGTGTTGGAATTGAAGCTAGGTTCAAAGGCATTACCGATGCGTTTAAACGTGCTGAAAAGAGCCCGCTACTGGCTGAAATTGCACAACAAAGAATGCCGGATATGTTCTAACTAAACGATCCCAAGCTTAATTTTAATTGTATTAGTCGTTAATTAATGGAGATTATAAGTATGTCAACTACTAGAGAATTTGGAATTATTGTATACGGCGCAACTGGGTTCACTGGTCGTCTAGTTTGCGAATATCTATTCAATCAATACGGAACAGGTGGCGAAGTAAATTGGGTAATG
>JBMYPE010000090.1:0-6752 GCA_049600015.1 Kangiellaceae bacterium | reverse complement strand
GCCCCACACCGCGAGGAAGAATGGAAAAGTAAAAACCACCAAGCGCTGTAGAAACTAATGAAAAAGTTAATAAACGCTTAGCAGAAAAATAATCAGCAATAATTCCTCCTGGAAAATAACAAAGCATTGCCGTAATCCCATACACAGCAAACGTATCACCAAGTTGAGTATTAGTTAAAGAAAAAGAGTCTAAAACCGCAGGCCTAAAAAAACGAGGGACGTGAAAAGGCAAACTAAATATCATTTCACCAGCAAAGATTAAAGCGAACAAGGTTTTCCAATCGGAGTTCGAACTAGATTCTGACGCTTTTTTATTCATATAGATAACTTTTATTAGTTTGATTTTGGTTATTAGGTAAATCTAAATCGCGTATCGATAAAAAATAATAACTTTATCCAAACTATATTAACCCTTTATCTGCATAAACCCTAGCGAAACTATAAAAACTCGAGACAATCATTCTGGCTAACTCTTTGTTTTTAATGACTATTTAGTTGGTCATAAAAGGGTCAGAAAAAAATCATTGCTTGGTCAAGTCAAATTTGTGTCGCTCTCTATACTCCTTTCCATCGAAAACAACTTAAACATTTAACTTTTAAAAGGAGACACAAATGAAAAACGCTTTAAGTTTAATTTACGCAGTACTTTCTTACACCATGTTTTTAGGTGTATTTATTTATTCCATTGGCTTCATCGGAAACATAGGGGTTACTAACTCATTGGATTCCATGCCAAATATTCCAGTTTATAAAGCGCTCATCATCAATGTTGGGCTACTGGGAGTATTTGCTGTTCAACACAGCGTGATGGCAAGGCCTTGGTTTAAACAATGGATCACTCGTCACATTCCTAGATCTTCTGAGCGTGCAACTTATGTTTTATTTTCAAATCTCGCGATGATTTTATTGTTCATGTATTGGGAGCCAATGGGCGGCATTATTTGGCAGATAGAATCTGAACTTTCAAAAAATTTGTTAATTGGTGGGTTTGCCTTTGGGTGGATTGTTTTACTTCTTGCGACATTCTTGATTAATCACTTCCAATTATTTGGACTAATGCAACCTTGGCGCGCTGTTCGCAAACAGGAAGAAGCAGGTTCAAAGTTTGTTAAACCTATGCTCTACAAAATTGTTCGTCATCCAATTTATCTAGGTTGGCTAATTATATTTTGGTGTGCACCAACCATGACGGCAGCTCATTTAGTATTCACACTCGTTTGCACCGCTTATATTTTTATTGGTATTTATTTTGAAGAGGCGGATCTAGTGAATGAGTTTGGTGCCACTTATGAAGATTATCAAAAAGAAGTTCCCATGGTTGTGCCATTTATAAAATCAAAAACAGTGCTTGCTGATTTGGAAAAAGCATCCCACTAATCCCAAACATTTCCCTCTCCCTAGCCCTCTCTCTGAGGGAGAGAGGAAACTATCAATAAGGAGAGAACTAACGATTATGGAGACAAAAATGTCAAATACACAACACACCAACAAGTTTTTAATTAATGCTCAATACGGAAAAGATGATGTCGAAAAGGCAACCATTTCTTTTATTCTCGCAGCTTCCGCTTCCAAAGAAAGTGAAGCCGTCGTTTTTGTAACTGCCGCGGCAACTTATTTGTGTGCTAAAGGTGGAGCGAACGGAGTTGTTTATGAAGGTGCTGAGCCAATTAAAGATCTTATGGATCAATTTGTAAGTAACGGTGGACGAATTTGGGTTTGCCCTATTTGCGCAAAACTAAAAGGGATTACCGCGGACGACTTAATTGAAGGAGCAGAAATTGCCGGAGCGCCAAAAAGTATGGCGTTTTTAGCGAACGGTGGAAAAGTACTCGCCTAAAAATTAGCCCCTTTTTCTACCAGAAGAGGGGCATATAAAAAGGAACTTCTCATGCATAAAGAACTGGCAGCTCACGGATACATCGGAAAACACCTAAATACACTGAGTGACTATCTTGATCGTTTCCTACAATTCGAAACCTCTGATGCCATGAATCGGGAAAGCACATGGAAAAAGCAACTCAACGTTTCTGTACCAGAAAGAGGTGTCGGAATTGAAAATGTATTAAGTGAAATAGGCAATCAAATCATTTCTAATGGCTCTCAAATTCCAAAACCGGGATGTACATCCTATATATGCACCGGTGCAACTTCCGTAGGTGTTTTAGCAAGCTTAAGCAGCTCAGTCGCATCACCACAACGCATTGGGTTAACCGCATTTAATTATCTAGAAGAGGTGTCTCTCAATTGGATGGCTCAAATGTTTGAATTACCAAACGATATGAAAGGGCTTTATTCAAGCGGTGGGTCAACGGCAAATTTAGTCGCGCTTGGCGCAGCACGACAAAAAGCGTTCGAATCAATTGGATTAGATCCGGCGCGTGATGGTGTGAGTAAGCCTTGTCGAATCTATGCGAGTCAATACACTCACCATACAATCCAACGATCAGCCGCAGTGTTGGGAATGGGTAGAAACTGCGTCAAACTAATTCCCGTTGATTGTAACGGCCGACTCATTCCTGAAGAACTTGCTAAACAAATTAAAAAAGATGCTAAAGACGACTGCTTACCCGTCGCTATCGTTGCAAACGCCGGCAGTACCAGTTTAGGAGCGATTGATCCGTTACAAGCGATCGGAAAAATTGCCCACAAAAATAATATTTGGTTTCACGTGGATGGAGCCTATGGTTTACCGGGCGTACTCGACCCAGCAATTAAGCATTTGTACACAGGACTAAGTTTAGCCGACTCCATTATCGTAGATCCTCATAAATGGCTTGGCGCTCCGATTGGAATTGGCGCAACTTACGTGCGCGAATATGCATTGCTACAACGGGCGTTCACTCAAGAAGAATCTAATTATCTCGAGGGCTCTCTTAGCAAAACAACTCACACCAATTCAATGGATAGCTTAGGCATCCCATACAATGATTTTGGCGTAGAGCTATCTGCGCCCCCGAGAGGCGTTGTTGTTTGGGCCTTAATCAAAGAGATTGGTATCGCTGGTATGCGAGCTCGAATATGTCGTCATAACGCGATGGCTAAATATATAGCTGATAAAGCTAAGTCTCATTCTAATCTAGAGCTGATGTTGGAACCAACACTGTCAATATGCTGCTTCCGGTACGTAACTGACGAATTAACTGATCTTAATCAACTCAACCGACAAATTCATCGCCAACTGGTACGTAATGGTACCAACATTCCGAGTACCACTATGATCGACGGCAAACTTGTCATTAGACCCTGTTTTATTGGTGCAAGAACGGGGTGGGCACAAGCAACGGATCTCATAAACGAAGTTTTAAAAATTGGTCGTCAAATGAGCAATTCAAACCTTCAACTCAGTCAATCTAAATAATTAAACTCATTTAACATACTTTAAGGAAAAATCATGAACAAACGTTACAACAATATATTAGAAACTATCGGTAATACACCAATCGTTAAAATCAATAAACTCGCGCCTAAAGGAGTGAATATTTATGCCAAAGTGGAATCATTTAATCCAATGGGTTCGGTTAAAGACCGGCTAGCCATAGGCGTAATTGAAGACGCAGAAAGAAAAGGAGAGTTGAAACCTGGACAAACAATTGTTGAAGCAACCAGCGGGAATACAGGAATTAGTTTGGCTATGGTTTGTGCCCAAAAAGGCTACCCTTTAGTAATTACCATGGCTGAAAATTTTAGTATTGAACGACGAAAACTAATGCGTTTTCTAGGTGCAAAAGTTGTACTAACCCCGGCATCAGAAAAAGGTTCGGGCATGGTTGCCAAGGCTGAAGAACTTGCAATAAAGCACGGGTGGTGGCAATCCAAACAATTTGAAAATCCAGCCAATGCTGATATTCACACCAGAACAACCGCTAATGAAATCGCTGATTCATTTGAGGACATTGGGCTTGATTATTGGGTAACAGGTTATGGCTCGGGAGGCACCATGCAAGGTGTATCCAGAGGATTAAGACAGCGTTCACCTTCAACAAAAATAATGATATGTGAACCTGATAATTCTCAAGTACTAGGAAGTGGCATTCCGCAAGCACGCAACAAAGATGGTTCTCACAGTGAAAGTCATCCTACATTTCGACCACACCTCATGCAAGGTTGGTCACCGGATTTTGTGCCTAAGCTGGCGGAAACTACTCAATCTGAAAACTTGATTGATGGATTTATTCCAGTTGATGGAAATTTCTCTTTGCAATGCGCAAAAGATTTAGCACAAAAAGAGGGCATTTTTGTGGGGATTACTGCTGGCGCTACCTTTGCAGCTGCGCTAGAAATTGCAAAAACGGCTCCTGAGGGATCAAATATTCTTTGTATATTGCCGGATACGGGCGAACGATATTTAACGACTCCGTTATTTGAAGATATTGAACAAGAAATGACTCAAGAAGAAATAGCACTTTCAAAATCAACAGACGGTTATCGCTTTGATCTAACCGCAGAACCTATTGAGGAAGAAATTCCAAAAGCAGAAGAAAGTGCAGTGGTTGAGATGGAAAATATCATTACTAAAAGTGATCACTCTATTGTGATGTTTGCACTTGAGTGGTGTGAGTTTTGCTGGTCAGTCAGGAAGGTATTCGCTGAATACGGAATTAAATTTGAGTCAGTTGATTTAGACTCCGTTGAATTCCAAGCTAATAATCGGGGCGGTAAAATTAGAACCGCGCTACGAAATAAAACGACTTGGAATACCTTCCCTCAAATCTTTGTGGACGGAGAGTTCATTGGTGGCTGCACTGATCTTTTTGATGGAATAAAGGATGGAAGTTTTATGAAAAAACTAAATTCTAAAAAAATAGATTTTAATTCTGAGATAAAAACCGATCCGTATAGCTTTATTCCAAAGTGGTTGCATTCTAGAAGTGCTTAATATCAATTAATTTTATTAAGCCATTGTGTCCTCAACCTAAATAGATGAATTTATTTAGGTTGAGGGTAGCTTTTAGCAAATGTGAATGCTAACTGAGATGACCCATTCTGTTCCAAATATTCTAATTTTTTCTTGCCATCTTCTACTGAAGGAACTGCGCCCTCAGGTATCCACCAAAGCACCAGTTGAGCTTCCAGCATCTTGTTGAACCAAGCACTTCTATCTCGAATGAGCTCAATATGTGCTGATTTGTAAACATAATTTTTCAGCGATTCTAAATCTTTCCAAACGCTCATATTGACAACCAATTTAGGATCGCCAAAAGCCTGAATAACTGTAGCGTCATCATCTTCTGTTTGAAGTCGCCAAATAAAACCTGGAGAATTTTCTGCTAGCTGATTAATTTCATCAAGCCTTTCAACGAAGCCCTGCATAATGGGTGACTCCATTTCTGCTTTCGCCTTGGTAATATTAATTTGCGCTAAATGAAAACTAGCCATGATTAGAGCGACTCCATTGTTTCATTTAATCTAATCCATTCTTGAGTTCTAAAAAAGAAGCCAATGTAACCTCTCACTTGTAACTTATTATCTTCTAGCCAAATTTTACAGTCATATGTTTTTCCATTATTTGGATCTAGAATTTTACCATCCTCCCACTGACCTTTTTTAAAACTAAGCCCATCAATTATTTGTAAGCCAATGATAGACTGATTTTTTCTTTCACCTTTGCACTTGTTACAAATTGGATTATCAGCGTCGCCTTCTTGCGGAAACAATTGGATAACCTTGCCGTACAATTTATTATTTTCTATCGAAAGCTCTACCAGCGAACGAATTTCTTTGGTTTCATCATCTATAGTTTGCCAAACACCAGTCACACTTTCATCTGCATTTAATACCTGAATAAACCCAATCAACAACGCTAAAGTTTGTAACAAAGATTTTGGTAACTTCATATTACTCTTGCTCATTCAATTTTATTTTTCTGGCAATATGCCAGTTGGCCATAAAACTGCCTAAATGATATCCCGCGTAAGATGCGGCCAGCCAATACCAGCCTTGTTGCATAACAATAATTTTTGGCCAATACAAAAACCAGGTGAAAGCAGGGATAAGGTTCATAAAACTATCTATGATTAACCTAATCACAGCGCCTACTGATATTTGCTCTATAAAGTTCGCAATGGTCGAAAAATCACGAAAGAAATCATAGATTTCAAGAAACTCAACGTGAGCATAGGTGGCTAAAGCCATCAATCCGTAGTAACCACCACCAAAAAATAACCACTTACTATGAACTGGATTAACTTTAAATTCTGTTTTGTCTTTCTTCGCTTGTTTTTTTCTCTTGCTCAATTCCTCTACACTTTCATCGAGAGTGACATATCCTTTTTTAATCGCAAAAAATACCATTAAAAAGGAAATAAGAAATGTAGGCAAAGCAGCCATAAAAATAATTCTAAATATTTCCAAAGCTAAATACTCCTTCCATAAATATATTAATTGACAGTTATTTTATTAGTTTATTCTCTTTGATTTTATTAACGCCACGGCAGCTGAACCAAGTACAACCAAAATAGCGCCGACAACACTCAAGCTATTTAAATTCTCAGTTTGAATGTAAGAAGGAAAATAATAATGAGTTAGGTGCATAAAAAATAACGTGCAAAGTGGTGTGATAGCTAGCACAGCGCTAACACGGGATGCCTCCCAATGAGCAAGTGATTCCGAGAAAGCGCCATAAGCAATAACGGTATTTGCACCGCAAAAAATTAGTAGCAACCAACCTAACAAATCTAATTCTAATAAAACCTGAGGCTCAGAATTCGGTAAAAAAGCCAAACTACCGAACACAAAGATGATCATCATAATTT
>JBMYPE010000089.1:0-6891 GCA_049600015.1 Kangiellaceae bacterium | reverse complement strand
CCTTGTAGAACAACAGTGGAAATAAACTGTTTACCAACGCCAATTGCTATCGAGTTAAAGTGTATCGCGACTTTAGATTAGAGTGAAAAACAAAAAAACAAAAAAAATTCACCACGGAGGAACGGAGCAGAGAACAAAGAGAACAGATATTCTATTTTGTTAGCTCTGAGATCTCTGTGGAAAAAATTTTTTAGTATTAAATATTAGGTATTAAATATGAGCGCCCCAATGCAAATTATCAATTTCCAAAAATGGATTGATGAAAATCGTGACAAGTTAAAGCCACCAGTTTGTAACAAAGAAGTTTATCGTCAAGGTGATATGATTATTATGGTAGTTGGTGGTCCCAATGGACGAAAAGATTTTCATTACAATGAAGGGCCAGAGTTTTTTTATCAACTGGAAGGCACTCTACTTTTAAGAACTCAACAAGAAAATAAAGTAGTGGAGTATGAATTAAATGCTGGTGATGTTTTTCTACTTCCACCTAAAGTTCCACATTCTCCTGTGAGATTTGAAAATTCTATAGGATTGGTTATCGAACAAGTAAGAAGGCCGGAAGAAATAGATGCGCTTATGTGGTTTTGTGAAAAGTGTAATCATAGATTATATGAAGAACGTTTTCCTCTAAAAGATATTGAGAATGATTTTGGTGCAGTGTTTGGTCGATTTTTAGCTAGTGAAGAGCATAGAACCTGTGATCAGTGTGGTGATTTAATGCCGCACAATAAGTATGAATTTGAATAAACCGGAATCCACCATGTTAACTATCGATATACATACTCACATATTACCAAAGCACTGGCCGGATTTAAAAAAGAAATACGGTTATGGCGGTTGGATTCACTTAGATCATCATAAATGCGGTTGCGCAAGAATGATGAAGGAAGACCATTTTTTTCGAGAGATAGATGAAAACTGTTGGGATGCTGCTACGCGAATAAAAGAGTGTGATCAACACAATGTTGATGTACAAGTTTTATCAACCGTACCGGTAATGTTTAGTTATTGGGCAAAGGCTGATGACGCATTAGATATTTCAATGTTGCTAAATGACCACATCGGCGGTATCTGTGATCAGCACCCTGAACGTTTTGCAGGTTTAGGAACTATCCCTTTACAGTCGCCAGATTTAGCAATCAAAGAGTTAGAACGTTGTGTCAATGATCTCGGTTTACAAGGTGTGCAAATTGGATCTCACGTAAATGACTGGAATTTAAATGCGCCGGAATTGTTTGCGGTTTTTGAAGCAGCTCAAGATTTGAATGCTTCAATTTTTGTTCATCCTTGGGATATGATGGGCTCAGATAAAATGAAAGATTACTGGCTTCCCTGGTTAGTGGGTATGCCGGCAGAAACGTCACTGGCAATGTGCTCAATGATTTTTGGTGGAGTGTTTGAAAGACTGCCTGATTTAAAAGTGGCATTTGCTCATGGAGGAGGATCATTTCCCTCAACTATTGGCAGAATAGAACACGGGTTCGATTGTCGACCAGATTTAGTTGCCAAAGATAACCCAATTAATCCAAGAAAATATTTAAAACAAATTTATTTAGATACTTTAGTTCATGATGCACCAATGCTAGATTATTTAATTGATTTAATGGGGGCAGAGCGATTGGCTTTAGGATCGGATTATCCATTTCCTTTGGGAGAGTTAGAGCCTGGAAAATTAATTAAGCACCATATTAACGATGAGTCTATCCGAAACCAGTTACTAAATGGCACAGCATTAGATTGGTTAAACTTAGATCGAAGTAGGTTTTTAAAATAAACGATGAAAATTAATTTTAAAATAGATAATAAAAATTATTTTGCGGACCTTTCAAAAGAAATAAGTATTGCGATCACACTGTTACCAAATGATAAACAGCCCAATCACTTTGGTGCACCAGCATGCACCAGTAAGCCTTTGGAGATGGGGAGTTACATCGGTGACACAAAAAGAGGCGGGTCGTGTAATGCAAACGTCCTAACTATGATCCCTCATTGCAATGGGACTCATACAGAATCTGTTTCGCATATTATTAACGAGATGATTCCTGTTTATCAATGTATAAAACAATCAGCTTTCCCTTGTGTATTAATCAGTGTTGAACCAACATCACCATCAAAAACCAGTGATGCTTATCAGCCTTGCATGGATACCTCAAATAAAGTTATTGCGCGTAATCAATTAGAAAAACATTTAGAAAAATATTCTAATTCTCAACTACAAGGTTTGATTATTCGAACTTTAGAAAATTCAACTGAAAAAAAATCATTGGCTTACAATAGTGATCATTATCCTCCGTATCTAACAAACGATGCTATGCAATATTTAGTTGAAAGAGAAGTGCATCATTTATTAGTTGATTTTCCATCGGTTGATAAAATGTATGATGAAGGACAATTAAGTAATCATAGACTTTTTTGGAAGGTTAACAAAAGCGAAACTAAATTAAATCCCAGTTCAACAATTGATAAAACAATTACTGAAATGGTTTTTGTAAGTGACGACGTTAAAGATGGTTTTTATTTATGTAATTTGCAAGTGCCAGAAATTGCGACCGATGCGGTTCCATCAAGACCGATTTTGTATCCTATGCAAATCACGGAACGATAATAGTTAACATAATATTTTGAAATGAGAACAAACAATGCAATATGAAAATAGATTAGATTTTGCACAAAACGCAGATGAATTAGATCCAATCGCAAGTATCAGAAATGAATTTTCAATTCCCAAACAATGCAATGGGGAAAATGAAATTTACTTGTGCGGTAACTCGCTAGGATTGCAACCAAAATTAGCGGCTGAATATGTTAAACGAGAACTCGACCAATGGGCACAGTTAGGCGTTAAAGGGCATTTCTCTGGTGATTATCCATGGATGCCATATCACGAGTTTTTATCGGAAGGGTTTGCAGATTTAGTTGGGGCAAAAAAAGAAGAAGTGGTCGCAATGAATACGCTAACCGCCAACTTACATTTTATGATGGTTAGTTTTTATCAGCCAAACAAAACACGATATAAAATATTAATGGAAGACCATGCGTTTCCATCCGATCATTATGCAGTTGAATCTCAAGTTAAATTTCACGGATTTGATCCTGAAGATGCCGTTTTATTTATAAAACCAAGAGATGGCGAAGAAGCCATTCGCGATGAAGATGTATTGGAATTAATTGAAAAGGAAGGCAATGAAATTGCTTTAATCATGTTACCGGGTGTGCAGTATTATACGGGACAAGTTTTTGATATGAAGTCAATCACTGAGGCAGGTCACGCCAAAGGATGCAAAGTTGGATTTGATCTTGCTCATGCTGCTGGAAATATTGTGATGGATTTGCATGAATGGCAAGTCGACTTTGCTTGCTGGTGTACCTACAAATATTTGAATTCAGGACCAGGTAGTGTGGCTGGGTGTTTTGTGCATAAAAACCATCACCAAAATGAATCACTTCCTCGTTTTGCAGGATGGTGGGGGCACGATAAAGAATCTCGATTCAAAATGGAAAATAACTTTAAGCCAATTGCCTCTGCTGAAGCGTGGCAACTTTCAAATCCTCCTGTTCTCTCTTTAGCAGCCATTCGTGGTTCACTCGATACGATAAAAAAAGCGGGTGGCATAAAAGTGCTAAGAGAAAAAGCCATCAAGCTAAGTGGCTATTTAAGATTTTTGATTGAGGATGA
The DNA here is from genome assembly GCA_049600015.1 of Kangiellaceae bacterium. Taxonomy (GTDB): domain Bacteria; phylum Pseudomonadota; class Gammaproteobacteria; order Enterobacterales; family Kangiellaceae. Next base: position 3,215 of record JBMYPE010000089.1, on the reverse strand, counting down.
ATTATCTGATGATGTTGAAATTTTAACACCGAGAGAAGTTCAATCTTGTGGCAGTCAATTATCACTCGCAATAAAGCTAAAAAGTGGAGATTCGCCAGAACGAGGAAAAGAAATTTTTGATGCAATTGAAGAGGCTGGAGTCACTGGAGATTGGCGCTATCCCAATGTGATTAGAGTTGCTCCAGTAGCTCAGTACAATTCTTTTGAAGATGTGTACAGGTTTAAAGAAATATTAAAATCTGCGATAGGATAATAAAATGACTAATAATGACTACACTATCACGTTAATCGGCGCAGGTTTAGTTGGATCGTTGCTCGCAGTTTTGTTAGCTAAAAGAGGAATAAAAGTAGAACTTTATGAACGTCGATCAGATATGCGAAAATCCGATATTAGTGCCGGTCGATCTATTAATCTGGCGTTAGCAAATAGAGGAATTTACCCTTTAGAACAAGCAGGGTTAATGGAAAAAGTTAAACCGATTCTTACTCCAATGAAAGGGAGAATGGTTCATGATTTAGACGGAAATGAAAACTTTCAAAGCTATGGACAAAAAGCGGAAGAAGTTATTTATTCTGTTTCTCGAGGTGACTTAAATAAAATTTGTTTGGATGCGGCGGAAAAAACAGGATTGGTTAATATCCACTTTAATCAAACTTGTGAAAGTGTTGATTTTAACAGTAATGAAATACACTTAATTAACTCAGAAACTAACACAAAATCGTCGGCTAGTTTTGATCAACTTATCGGAACAGATGGCAGCGCATCAGCCGTTCGTGAGGTAATACATGAACTCAATTCAAGTCAACATGACATTTTAGAGTTAGGACATAGCTATAAAGAGTTGTGCATTCCCGCGGGCAAGAATGGCGAATTTCAAATTGACAAAAACTCGTTGCATATTTGGCCCCGAGGCGGCTATATGTTAATCGCTTTACCGAATGAGGATGCTTCATTTACCGTCACATTGTTTATGCCGAACAAAGGCGATATTAGTTTTGAGTCGATTGATACAAGAGAAAAAGTAGAAGATTTTTTTGGTACGCATTTTAAAGATACATTACCACTCCTACCCAGTTTGAAAGAAGATTTTTTTGTGAATCCAACCGGTCGCTTGGCAACCGTAAAATGCTCTCCTTGGCACTATAAAAACAAAGCACTATTGTTAGGTGATGCGGCTCATGCGGTGGTTCCTTTTCATGGGCAAGGTATGAATTGTGGGTTTGAAGATGCTGCTTTTTTGGCAGAAGCTATTGATGAGTATGAGAATGAATCTATTAACTGGCAGTCTTTATTTGAGTTGGTGGATAAGAATCGAAAAGTAAATGGTGATGCGATAGCCGATATGGCGATTGAAAATTACATTACCATGAGAGATTCAGTGAGAGATGAGAAATTTTTGTTAAAAAGTGCATTAGGATTTGAACTAGAAAAACGTTTTCCTGACTACTTTTGTCCTAGGTATTCAATGGTTATGTTTCATCGTTTACCTTACGCGGATGCAAAAACTAGGGGTGTTATTCAAGAAACAATTTTGGATGAACTCACATCAGATATTAAGGATTTATCACAAGTAGATTATGGATTAGCTGAAAAGTTAGTGATCAGTAAGTTATCTAAAGTGATATTAAATCCATGATTGATTATCAGCAAGTTCTTGATGCCGCAAAACGAATCAAAGGCCATGCGAATAAAACACCTGTCATTCAATCTGAGTGGCTAAATAATACTTTAAATGCAGAAGTGTTTTTTAAATGTGAGAATGTACAAAAGGTTGGAGCGTTCAAATACAGAGGTGCGTGTAATAGTATTTCTCAGTTAACCGAGCAGCAAAAACGCAATGGAATTATCGCCTATTCATCAGGAAATCATGCACAAGCAGTCGCGTTAGTTGCAAAAGAGCAAGGTATTACTGCAACAATTGTAATGCCTCATAATGCACCTAAAATTAAAATTAATTCAACAAAAGAATATGGTGCAAAAGTTGTTCTATTTGATCCTCAAGAAACGACGCGTGAAAAAATAGCATCAAAATTAAATTCCGATAATAAGTTAACTTTAATCAAACCATTTGATGATGAGCGTGTAATTGCTGGGCAAGGGACCGCCGCACTAGAACTAATAGAAGAAATTAACGAATTAGATTACATTCTAGTCCCCTGTGGTGGTGGTGGATTATTGAGTGGAACAGCGCTAATCGCAAAACACTTAAATTCAAAAATTAAAGTGATTGGAGTAGAACCTGCACTTGCCGATGATGCAGCGCGTTCATTTTATACAGGTCAATTACATTCAAACCCTAACCCGCCCACTATCGCAGATGGAACGAGAACAACCTCAATTGGAGATATAACATTTCCAGTGATTAAAAAATATGTTGATGAAATTGTCACAGTGAGTGAAGAGTCGATTAAAAAATCGGTGGTATTTGCATTTAATCATTTAAAACAAGTCATAGAGCCTTCTGCAGCACTTCCTATCGCAGCTCTAATGAATGACATAGCAACCGTCAATGTAAAGGACGAAAGTAATATAGGCGCTACAGAATTTAACCCTCAAGGAAGAATAGGTGTTATTTTAAGTGGTGGGAATATTGATGCTTCTGTTATGAAAGATCTTCTAGATTTTGGTGAAAAAAACTGACATAACAAAAAGTTTGTGATGTTTTTTTTGTGTTACGGTATTATCCCTCTTTCCATACTATAAGCTCTTTAGACTATTTACTTTCATCATTTATGCACACCATAAAGAATAAAAATCTCATTCGAAATTCAACTTTTGTGAATGGGCAGTGGTTAGCAGAAGAATCACTTTACAATGTTGTTAATCCGGCGACCGGTGAAGCTATTGCTGGTATTTCTGAAGTTTCGAGTTTTCAAGTTGAAACTGCAATTAACTCGGCATCAAAAGCGTTTGAAACTTGGGGTATGACTAGCTACTCTGAACGTTGCACTGTTTTATTAAAATGGCAGGATTTGATTAGAGAAAATGCAAAGGATTTAGCAATACTATTAACCTCGGAACAAGGTAAACCTTTAGCAGAGGCAGAAGGAGAGATCCTCCATTCTGCGGACTACATAAGAGTTTATACTCAACAAACCCCACTATTCACTGAGCCTGAATTTCAAGAGGCTCCGCATAATCAACTATCTAAAACAACTAGAAAACCGGTGGGAGTAGTGACCGCTATTACACCTTGGAATTTTCCTTGTTCAAT
>JBMYPE010000088.1:0-6896 GCA_049600015.1 Kangiellaceae bacterium | reverse complement strand
TGTTAGTTGGCTGTAACTCCAAATTAAAGTTTAGAGCGGTTAGACCCAAAAAGGTTCTAGTATTGGGTGGAACTGGTTTTTTTGGTCCTGTTCTAGTAGAAGAGCTGATAAAAGCAGGGCATGAGGTGACATTATTTAATCGCGGTATTAGCAATCCTCATTTATTCCCTCAATTGAGAAGGTTAAAAGGGGATAGGGAAATTGAAAATACTAATGGATTAAACGCATTAAAATCATCTAAGCTAGAATGGGATTGGGTAGTTGATACTTGGCAAAACTCACCAAAGTGTGTGCAGGATACATCTGAGTTGCTAAAAGGTAGAGTTGGTCTGTATCAGTATGTTTCTACTTTTTCGGTTTATGACAAATGGGACAGGATAGGCATTAAAGAAAATGAACCTCTTAATCCTGTACCAGAAATGCCTACCAGTGTAATTAAAACTCACCGATACGCTATTCGTAAAACCCTATCCGAATTAGCATTGAATCAAATAATGGGAAATTCTGTAGCGATGTTTCGATCTCATGGAATGCGAGGGGAGAGAAAAGCAGAAGGCTCTAAGCACGAACCATATTGGCAAGTTCGAGTTGCGCGGGGAGGCGATATGATAATCCCCGCAGAAGCCGATTATTATCAAATAACGGATGTAGTGAGTTTGGCAAAATTTATGGTTCATTGTGGTGAACAACAAATAACTGGGCCATTCAATGTTGCATGTAAACCCACCAAGTTTGATCAGTTCTTATTAAATATTAGTAAAACAGTTGGTAGTGATATAAGGCTTCACAGAATACCTCTAGAGTTCTTAACTAAACACGGAATTAATATTTGGTACACTAATCGCGTTGCAGGGAGATATAGATTTAATGTTGATCAAGCTCTTAATAATGGTTTGAAAATTCGCCCTCACCAAGAATTAACGCTTGATCAATTAAAAGGCTATAAAGCTCGTCACCCAAAAGATGATTTTGTATTTGGAAAACCAGGTGGTATTCAAGCAGAAAAAGAAAAAATGTTACTCAAACTATGGCAGAAAATGCAAAAGTCTAATGTGTGATGTTAATGCAGGATTTTAATAACTTTGAATTAGTTATAAACACATAAAATCGAAGGTATAGGCTTCTTATATTTAAAATAATTAGTTTCTATAAGATGAGTCCGTGATATCAAGCTTTCGTTTTAAATAATCAAAATGCATATTAGCAGCACCTCGATAAGAACCCCACGATTGTTTAGTTTCTCTGGCAAGCTTATCAGACATCACATTCAAAGGTTGTCCAGATGCGTATGCGAGCATCAATGTTTTAGCTGCTCGCTCTAGAAAATACATATCTTCAAACGCTTGAGCAACTGTTTCTCCGATTACTGTCACTCCATGATTCTGCATAATAAGCGCATTATTGCGTAAAAGTGCTTTGCTTATACGTTTAGCTTCCTCTGGCTGATCCGCCATTCCACCAAAAGAAGAATCGATTTTTATTCCAAAAAATCGCGCACTGTTTTGGTCGATTGGGTAGAGAGTCGGATCTTTTAAGCAGGCTAGTGCAGAGACGTAAGGAGGGTGTAAATGTAAAACCACTTTAGCCTTGGGATTGGAGCGATGAATTTCACCATGGAGACACCATGCACTTTTATCCACGAGCGCGGTCTCATGCTCGTTTGATGTTGTTACGGGCTTATCTGCGTCAAGTGACAATAGATCAATGGATCTGATTTCAGCAAAATGCATCCATTTAGGGTTCATTAAAAATTGCTTTCCATCATCAGATATCGCGGCACTAAAATGATTGCCGACTGACTCATGCCAATTGAATTGCGCGGCTAATCTGAAGGCGGCGGCCAAGTCGATTTTTAGCTGAGTTAATTCAGTTTTTGATAAGCGATTCGCTGAATCCATTTTAGTTGATAAGCCTTATTGTTGTTGATTAGATTGGGAATGTTTAGTGTGTAAAGAGCGATAAGTACTGCGAAGTTCGCCCATGTCGGTATAACACCCTCTCAAATGTCTCGCGCCCATGCCGCTTTCATAGCTCTCTCGCCCGTGAACAATTCGGTGGTTATCAAAAACAATACATTCACCTGCATTCAACCGAAACTTCATTAAGTATTTATCGTCATTTAAAAAATGACCGAATCGCCATAGTGCTGGGTAATATTGATCGAGTAATGATTGATCGTGATCAAAAATATCTTTTAAATGGCCAGAAATTGTCAAGCCGGTAACTTCACCACCTTGTCCTAATTCAATCACCTTTTGCCGAGCACGCATATCAAAATCATCGTGCTTACAAAAGAATGGGATAGCAATTTGTGAAAGTAGCGCAAAATCTTTTGGGTTGCTTGACCTAAAATCTTCGGCAACCGCCGCACCATCCAAAAACAAACTATTTCCTCCCTCAACTGAGTTTTCTAAACAGTGAAGATACTGAATGCCAGGGGCTAGCTCTTCCGCCGGTAGGTCAGTGTGCATTTCCAATGCGTTCGCTGTGTAGGCCAAATTAACTGGACTAGGGTGAATTTTTACTTCAAAGGTCTCACCAAAAAAACTTGATCGTACATGCCCTAACAAAGAGGCTGTTTTTAATAAACCGGTTTTGCTTTTTGGCATATTAGTCACAATAGAAACGCCGTAAATCAAAAGACACTCGGCCCATTTTTGTACCAGTGTTGGATTTTGAATCAGTTGGTTATGGTCAAATCGTTGCATTGAATCGTAATAATCTTTGAACCAATGGATTTTAGAAACAAGCGCAATATCATTTCTTGCTTGACCGTCACTATATTCTCGCAAAAATTCGAGAGCGAAAACTGAACGATGGGTTTCATTTTGCCAAAGGATATGCAAATTATCGTCTATTATTTCCGCGCTTTTTGGCTTTGGTGCTTCTTTAAGAGAGGATAGATCAAAGCTGCGTTCTTGAGTAGTGGAGTCGAATGATGTAGGGCAATTATCCCTTAACCAAAAATAGTTAAAATAGCATTTTTTGGAGGACCGCAAACAACAAATCAACCCCTTCTCTAAACACTGGACTTTTGAACTTGTGGTGTTTGTCACAGTAGAAGAGGTAATAGACGAATTTGTCATAAAATGCTATCCAATAAGTAGCAGATAACTTAATTAAACTATCTAAATTTAAGACACATTGGAATCGGGAAACGACTCTTTGCGCATTTTAATAAAATCTAGTAGTGCTTGATCAATCGCTGGGTCAAGTTCTGGTGCTTTGTATTCCGCCAGTTGTTTTTTATAATATTTGTTGGCAAGTTGAGTGAGATCGTGTTCGCCGTCTTCTTCCCATTGTTCAAAACTATTGTTATCAACAATTGGTGACATATAAAAAGCGTCACGGAAGTTGTCTTGTGTGTGTTGACATCCTAAATAGTGACTTCCTGGACCGACTTCTCTAATAGCACTCATGGCTTGAGCATTTTCGGAGAGATCAACGCCTTTAGCGAATACCGCTAACATCCCAGCTTGGTCGCAATCCATTACGAATTTTTCGTAACTCATGACCAGTCCACCTTCTAACCAACCGGCAGTGTGCAACATAAAGTTTACGCCTGCATTAATTGCCGGAAGCAAAGAATTAGCGGCTTCATAGCCTGCATGTGCGTCTGTTATTTTTGCGTTGGTAAAGCCTCCACCCGAACGGAACGGAACGCCAAGCCTTCTAGCAAGGGATGCCATCACATTTAACACTAACGCTGGCTCAGGCGTACCGAATGTAGGTGAGCCAGTTGCCATTGAAAGAGAACTAGCAAATGTTCCAAAAATAACCGGTGCGCCAGGGTTTACTAGTTGAGCATAAGCCATACCCGCTAATGCCTCTGCTAATGCTTGAGTCGCAGTACCTGCAACTGAAACAGGTGACATTGCACCAGCTAGAATGAATGGCGAAATGATAGTGGCTTGATTATTTTTAGCATAAACATCAAGCGCACCTAGCATGGTGTCATCAAATGTCATTGGCGAGTTCGCATTGATTAAACTTGTGGTAATTGTTTTGGGGCGACCAGTTGTTGCGTCAATAAAGTCATCGCCAAATAAAATTTTGCACATGTCGACGGTGTCCTGTGCTCTTTCTGGCGCAGTGACGGATCCCATAAATGCTTTGTCGGAGTATTTGATATGACTATAAATCATATCAAAATGACGTTTATTTACAGGTATGTCTACGGGCTCGCACACCGTCCCACCAGAGTGATGTAAATGAGGCGTCATGTAGGCCAACTTGACAAAATTTCGAAAGTCTTCAATGGTTGCATAGCGTCTGCCGCCGTCTAAATCGCGAACAAATGGAGAACCGTAAGCGGGAACTAATACCGTGTGTTTTCCACCAATTTCAACATTGTTAAGCGGATTTCTGGCGTGTTGAGTAAATTGCCTAGGGGCATTGTCTTGAACCAGTTTTCGGCACAGTCCTTTGGGAAATCGAACTCGTTCACCATCGACACTGGCGCCTGCTTTTTTCCATATTTCTAAGGCAGAAGGATGGTCGCTAAAATTAATGCCTATTTCTTCTAAAACTATTTCCGCGTTCGCTTCAATAAGTGATAGACCCTCGTCATTTAACACTTCATATTCTGGAATGTTTCTGGTGATATAAGCGGGTAATTTGACCGCTGGAGTTTCACTTGTTTTTGCTTTACGGCTAGAGCGGCGACTTCGGCGAGGGCTTGGCATTTCAATTTCTCCACAAATAAAATTTATAAAAAACCAAGCTCATTATCAATTATGAATAGCGACAATGAGACACTAGAAACGACCTTATGCGATATTTTAGCGTCATGGTTAGTTTGTAACCTTTACCATGACGTAATAGAAACATTCGCTGTCGTTAGCTCTAACGAGGTGTTGCTAAGGTTGTGTAGAATCATCGTCATTAGCAAAGTCTCGGAGATAGAGTAAATGGCCAAATTCCCTGAAAAAGCAAAAGTTGTCATTATTGGATTAGGTGGAATTGCAGGTTCATCGGTAGCGCATCATTTAATAGAGCGTGGTTGGGAAAATATTGTGGGTATAGATAAATCGGCTATTCCAACAGATATTGGTTCAACGGCGCATGCTTCTGATTTTTGCTTTAATACGATGCACGATCAAATGACTATGCACACCACTAAATACAGCATCGATTTTTTCGAGAAAATGGGACGTTACAATCGCATAGGCGGTATCGAAGTTGCTAGAGTCGGTGATGACGAACGAATGATGGAGTTAAAGCGTCGTGTTTCCTCCGGCAAGGCTTTTGGTAATCGGGTTGAAATGATTACGCCCGCACAAGCGAAAGAAAAATTCCCACACTTAGAAGAAGACATGATTCAGGGTGCTTTATGGGATCCGGATGCAGGTCTTGTTGTACCTCGCTCTCAAACGGTAGCTGGTGAATTGGTTGATATGGCGGTAGAAAGCGGTAAGCTTCAAGCTTTTGCCAATACCTCATGTACAGGCCTAAAAATCGAAGACGGTCGTATACAAGGAGTTGAAACTACTCGTGGTTACATTGCGGCTGAGTATGTTGTTTGTTGTGCTGGATTGTGGGGTAGGCTGATTGCTGAAATGGCAGGGGAAGATTTGCCCATCATGCCAGTTGATCACCCTTTAACCTTTTTTGGTGGTTTTGATGAGTTTGTCGACACAGGTAAAGATATTGGTTATCCGCTATTGAGAGATCAAGGAAATTCTGCATATCTTCGCGACACTGGTGATCCTAAAACAGCAGAAGGTGGACAATTAGAGTGGGGTTATTATGAGGAAAAAGCGCCTCGCATGTGTCACCCTCGAGACATACTAGAAAAAGAAGAAGCACGTCTTTCGCCCTCACAAAGAGATCTTGATTTGGAAGAGGTGATTGAACCCTTAGAAAGAGCAATGGAATTAACTCCAATCCTTGCAGAGTTAGGTTATGACGAAAAATATTCTTTTAATGGACTCTTACAAGTCACCGCAGATGGTGGACCTTCTATTGGTGAATCTGAAAATGTCCGTGGACTTTGGTATGTGGAATCTGTTTGGATCAAAGATGGTCCAGGAACCGGTAAAGTAGTTGCAGATTGGATGACCGACGGAGTGACAGAGTTTGATCACTCTAGCATTGACGTTGCTCGCTATTACCCGTTTCAATGTAAAGAAGACTATATAGAAGAACGCTGTTACGAAACTGCATTTAAAATTTATAATCCGCCAGTGCATAATCGCGAACCATACACTGCTGCACGAAATCTACGCAGAAGCCCCTTTTGGGAACGAGAAAAAGAGCTAGGTGGTTATTTTATGGAAGCCGCTGGTTGGGAGAGAGCACATGGATACGCATCAAACGAACATTTGCTAGATAAATGGAGCGATCAAGTACCGGTGAGAGAAATTGAGTGGGAAAACCGCCATTTTTGGCGCGTTTCCAATGCTGAGCATTTAGAAATGTCTGAAAACGTCGGTATGATTAACTTGTGTCATTTTGCTGTTTATGATGTCACGGGTGACCAAGCCGCCGATTTCATGGAGTTTTTATGCGTGGCAAAGGTTGCCGGAAATACGCCAGTTGGCAAAGGGATTTATACTCACTTTTTAGATCATACTGGTGGTGTGAGAGCTGATTTAACGGTATTACGATTGGCTGAAAATCACTACAGAGTAATAGATGGTGGTTATAATGGTAATCGTGATTTTGTTTGGATGAAACGACTTTCAGCGGATCATGGTTATACTAATCTTTCAATTGTTGATCTGTCTTCCGAACAAGGTTGCATTGGCTTGTGGGGGCCAAACGCGAGAACGACGTTAGAAAAATTGGTAGAAAAACCAGAAGAACTTAGCAATGAAAACTTCCCATTTGTGGCAGTTAAAGACATAAAAATAGCGGGAAAAACTGTATCGGCATTCCTTGGCGTCCCAGCTGTA
>JBMYPE010000087.1:0-6925 GCA_049600015.1 Kangiellaceae bacterium | reverse complement strand
CTTTTTTAGTCGTTTCAGGTCGCTCAATTCGCCATAAATGATCAAGCTCCGCTTTGAGTTTATTAAAACCGTCACGGGTTATTAGTTGGCTTCTCATATTTAATTAAGCACCAAGCGAATAGCGATTAATAAAAGAAAAGCACCCATTGCCCAATCAATGTAATGACCATGCTGTGTATACCAATTTCTTACTTTTTGCCCTGAAAACATCCAAGCTACAAATGAGAACCAAAGTATCGCGTACACAACCAACCAAACACCATAAAGTAATTGAATTTTGAAAGGAGTATCGATACTAACAATGTTAGTAAACAGTGCGACAAAAAACATTGTTGCTTTAGGGTTTAAAACGTTGACTATAAAACCTTGTCGCATTGATTTAAGCCAAGGCTGTTCTAGCGATTGACCCTTCGTCTCTGTTTTTGTTTCTTTTTTTCGCGACTGAAAACTCTGGTACGCAAGCCAAATTAAATATAGAGCTCCAATAATCTTAACGGCTTGAAATATGGTGGGGGAATTGGATATTATTAACGACACACCGAATAAGGTGTAAGCCATGTGAACGGAGATGCCAAGTCCAATACCAATGGCCGTCGCGATACCTGCTGATTTACCAATCTGCAAAGTATTTTTAAGCACTAACGCAAAGTCAACGCCTGGGCTTGCGACTGCAAAAACATTAGCAATTGCCAAAATAATAAATTCGTTTAACATGCGTTACGAATGGCTCGAGTATTTAACTTAACTTTTTGCTTCAATTTTTGCCCAACTATCTCGCAGCGTCACTGTTCGATTGAAAACCAACTGGTTCTCGTTATGTTCAAAACGATCTGCACAAAAATAACCTTCTCTTTCAAACTGAAAAACTTCTTCTGGCTTCGCTTTAGTAAGAGACATTTCTACTAGGGCATTATCAATCACCTTGAGACTATCATGATTAAATGCACTCATAAAATCATCTTCTAACGCAGGATTTGCCACATTAAATAAACGGTCATAAAGACGTATAGTGGCTGTTTTACAATGAGATCCACTAACCCAATGGATCACTCCTTTAGGTTTATAACCTTCAGGATTTTTACCTAAAGTATTTTCATCATAACGACATTTTAATTCTATGATGTTTTCATTCTCGTCTCTGATGATTTCATCACAGGTAATGACATAAGCATTTCTTAATCGAACTGCTTTACCTAGCACCAAGCGTTTATATTTTTTATTGGCGCTTTCTCTGAAATCATCATGGTCAATAAAGATCTCTTTACTAAAAAATATTTCTCGTTTCCCCATATCTTCTTTTTGAGGGTGATTGGGTGCTTGAATTGACTCAATTTTGTCTTCAGGGTAATTGGTTAATGTAATTTTTAACGGATTTAACACGGCCATTGCTCTAGGAGCGTTATCACCTAAGTCTTCACGTACAGAGTTTTCTAATAAACTCATTTCAACAGTATGAACTTTTTTAGTGACTCCTGTTCTCGCTATAAAGTCTTTAATTGCTGCTGGAGAATAACCTCTTCTGCGCATTCCAGAGATAGTCGGCATACGCGGATCATCCCAACCTCCAACTAAGCCGTCTACAACAAGCTGATTGAGTTTGCGTTTGCTGGTAATAGTATGTTCTAAATTTAGTCGCGAAAATTCAATTTGCTGTGGGTGACAATCAATAGAGATATTATCTAAAAACCAATCATAGAGTGGGCGGTGATCTTCAAATTCTAAAGTGCATAATGAATGTGTAATACCTTCAATAGCATCCGAAATGCCATGTGTAAAATCATAGGTTGGATAAATACACCAATCATTACCAGTGCGTATATGATGTGCTGTTTTGATTCGGTAAATAACAGGATCGCGCATATTAATATTTGGCGAGCCCATATCAATTTTTGCACGTAGTGCCATACTGCCGTCTTTGTGTACACCCGCTTTCATTTCACGAAACATTTTTAAATTGTCTTCAACAGAACGATCTCTATGAGGGCTGTTTTTACCAACTTCTGTTAACGTGCCGCGATAGCTGCGCATCTCTTCCATGCTAAGCTCACAAACGTAGGCCAAACCTTTTGTAATGAGTTCTTCTGCAAAGGTATAGAGTTTCTCAAAATAATCGGCAGAGTGGCGAATATCGCCGTTCCAATTAAAACCTAGCCATTCAATGTCTTTTGCAATCGCTTCTGCGTAAGCTGACTCTTCCTTCGCAGGGTTGGTATCATCAAACCTTAAATTACAAAGTCCTTTGTAGTCATTAGCAATGCCAAAATTAATGCAAATAGATTTGGCATGACCAATATGTAAAAATCCATTAGGCTCCGGTGGGAAACGAGTTTGTACACTTTGGTGCTTACCTGACTCGAGATCACTGTTAATGATATTTCTAATAAAATTAGTTGGCTTTGTTTCTTCTTTAGTATTTTCTTCAGTGTTCATAATTTTTTTAAGTTTATTTTTCCTCCCAACTAGCTAATAACAGATCCCCTCTCCCTCTGGGAGAGGGCTTGGGAGAGGGACATTTTGTTAAATTGAATTTTACCTCAATTACATAATTGCACGTAACGCTTATTATTAATATTTGGAGGTTAAAATGATATTTAGGGTAAAATATCGGCTCTTAAAGATATTAATCACTTAAAGATACTTAAGTATGCCTTTCCTTTTTCATCATTTAGTTAGCCAGTCTTCACAAAATCACCCTCATGCCTGTGCGTTAATATCAAAAGGTGAACAAAAAGACTATCAATCGCTTAATGCAGAAGTAGAACGGGTGGCGAATGGGTTGATTAAACTAGGGTTAAAACCCAATCAAAGGGTTGCTGTTTACTTACCCAAGCAGTTTGAGTCGGTGATTAGTTTTTTTTCAATAACTTTAGCAGGAGGCGTTTTTGTACCCGTTAATCCTCTATTAAAACCAAACCAGGTTGAATACATATTAAAAGATTGTGATGTCGAAATTCTAATCACATCTAAAAGCCGATATAAGCAGTTAATCAGTAAGCTGAATAAAATTTCCGCCAATATAACTCTAGTGACAGATCAAAGGGATGATGAAGCGCCAATAAAGAGCTGTGAAAAATGGCAAAGTTTACTAAAAGCAGAAATGAATAATGATATTTTCCCAGAGAGAATCAGTCAGGATATGGCGGCAATTCTTTACACTTCTGGCAGCACTGGACAGCCAAAAGGCGTGGTTTTGTCTCATCAGAACTTAGTTGAAGGTGCTAAAAGCGTTGCTAGCTATTTAAAAAACACCAAAGATGATAGGTTATTGGCGGTACTTCCATTTAGTTTCGATTACGGATTAAGCCAGCTTACCACTGCATTTTTAAAAGGTGCGAGTGTTGTTTTATTGGAATATTTGTTACCTCGAGATGTTATCAATACGGTCGCCAAATTTGAAATCACAGGTCTTGCTGCTGTCCCGCCACTGTGGAGTCAATTAGCAAGTTTAGAGTGGCCAGAAGAAGCAAAACATTCTTTGCGCTACATCACCAATAGTGGCGGAGCCATGCCTAAAACTATTTTAAAGCAATTAAGAGGCTCTCTACCGAGCACAGCACCTTATTTAATGTACGGTTTAACGGAAGCATTTAGAAGCACGTATTTGGAACCAAGTGAAATAGATAAAAGACCAAATTCAATTGGTAAAGCTATCCCCAATGCTGAAATACTAGTGATTAATGATAATGGTCATTTATGTGAGGCTAACGAAGAAGGTGAGCTGGTTCATCGTGGAATACACGTCGCAATGGGATACTGGAATGCACCTAAAAAAACAGCTGAGCGATTTAAACCAATACCATCAATTGAAGTGTCTGGACTGATTTCTCAAATGGCCGTTTGGTCTGGCGATAGAGTCAAAAAAGATGAAGATGGATTTTTATACTTTGTTGGAAGAAATGATGAAATGATCAAAAGTTCTGGTTATAGAATTAGTCCAGCAGAAATTGAAGAGTGTTTGTATCAAATGAATGAAGTAACTGAGGTAATTGCTTTTGGAGTCGCAGATGAAACCCTCGGTCAGAAAATACAGCTTGTATTAAAGCAACCAGAGGGAATTGAAAATAGCTCTGAAAAAATAGACGCGTTTAAAAAACTAGTTTTTAGTTTTTGTAAGAAAAATCTACCAAACTTTATGCAGCCCCATCAGATCAAACTGCTAAACAACCTTCCCAAAAACGCTAATGGGAAGATTGATAGGAGCTTGTTAAAAGCAGAACATAGTTAAAAATCTAATCTATCGACTATAAATACTATTATTAAGCAAGCGAGCTTGCTCTGAAGAAGACATTATTTTTATCGAATCATTATTGTTTGATTTAGTTTTATTGAAGGTAGAAGATACCCCAACACCTTTAGCTGTAGGTGTGGGGCAGCTTCCTGTATCTCGATAATCTAAAGCGGCTTTTAATTGTGCTTCTTCCGAATCACCGAGTTGTTTTGTAAAATCATCTGCGACTGAACATCCTGGCACAACTTCTCCCACAGTTGCCGCAGTATTCTCTGGAGAAAACCCATCTGAATAATCACCAAAACCTTTCGCATTGCTGCCTCTAAACTGAATGGTGAAGTAAGTTGTTCCACAATTATCGGTTGCATAAAAGCCGTAAGGCTTTCCGCAAGTTGTAGAACCTATTAATATCACTTCAACATCGACCCCTCTTAGGCCATTAATAATAGCTTCGCTTGCAGAGCAGGTTCTCGACGTTGATAAAATAAAAACTCTCTCTAAATCCAAAGTTGGCAAAGCTTGTCCTTGATCAACGGAAAATCCTTGTGATGAAGAGTGAAATGGGGTCGGAGACAATGTTTGGCCTGTTACTGGATTCACGCTGGTGTGCTTGTCATTAAAAATTAAATTATCAAAAGTTTGATTTTGTGTCGGGGTAGCACCTGCAATCATATAAGCTAATTCACTCGCTATATCTAATAATCCGCCACCGTTATATCGTAAATCTAAAACTAGATCGTTAATGTTATCTGCTTTTAATTGGTTAACAGCATTAACTAGTTGTTCCTCTGCAGTGGCTATATGCGTAGTAAAAAGCATGTAACCAACATTACCAGTTTCGGTGCTGATACTTGATGTGTACTGAACCGGTGATTTTGTTATTTCTGCACTGGTCATGGTGATGCTTCTGGTTTCTGTGGCACCTAGATCTCTAATTAAAAATGTATGAGATTCATTAGCGTCAGATGGAAACAACCCACCATTAATAATATCGACACTAGCTTGGTCACCTGCATTTACTAAATCAACACCATCTATTTCTAAAATTTCTGCTCCCCGCTCTAGATTGGCAGTGGTTGCTGGCGTATTAGGTTCGGTAAATGAAACTAATACTTTACGAGGTGGTGAAGATTGTAAAACTGCGAAATTAGCACCATAGCCTGCGGAAATTCCAGATCGAGTTAATTGTTGCCACTCGTCATATTCATATGTGAAATGAAACTTATCTTTAAGTTGTCCAGATGCTGTCGTCTGTAGAGTCACCAACTCATCAAAATAGTCCAGCGTTGAAGTAAAATTAGCTGGGTCTTGGTCAATTATTTCGTCATACCACAAATATGTGTTATTGCTCCATGATCTAAGCCAATGGTTTTCGTGCAATAAACTGCCTGTTTTGTCGGGGTACGAATTGCCGGTAAATTGATCAATTCCAGTTCTAGGAACTGCACAAAAATCTTTAAATATACTTTCATTCTCAAATTGATTATCCGTGAAAGTAGGATCTTCAATTGTGGTATTACTACTTCATCATCAAGCTATAAAAGTAGAAATAGAGCCTAAAACAAAAAACTGTACAAAAAAAGATTTTAAGTTTGAATTTAAATTAGTGTTCATAGTTCAATCCAATAAATTAGCATTCACAAATAATATAGATTAAATAAAAATAATTCAGTAAAGTAAATCACGTTTAAAATAAAATTTTACTATATTTACGTCCTTTCTGATCCCCAGTCAAATATCCAACTACCTAAACTTAAAAACGTTACCGTCATAGCTAATAAAATATAAAGAGAAGTTTGTATATCGACTAGGTTGGCACCATCGGTTGTAATTGATCTTGCCGCGTTTAATATGTGCGTTAATGGGAAGGCCGCCGCAATTTGTTTTAAAATTGGATGTGCACCTTCTAAAGAAAACCAAACGCCAGATAAAAACATCATTGGCCAAGAAACCATATTTAAAAGTCCGCCAACCAGTTCTTCACTATGAGAAATTGAAGCGATTAATAAGCTGAGCGATATTAAACTTGCAGCACCGATTAACGCAACAATAAATAAATTGAAAGACGAGCCTAAAACATAAAAGTCGAGTATTAAATTACTGCCAACAAATAATATCGCGGTAACCACCAACACAATAGTTAGCCTTGATAAAACTTGAGCGGATAAAAACTCAAAGGCGGTTAACGGCGTCGCTTGAAAGCGCTTTAACACGCCATTTTTTCTGTATCTCACAATCACATAACCAACACCGAATAAACAGCTAAACATCATATTCATTCCTAATATACCCGGCATAACCCAATCAACATAGCGTACAGCTTTTCCGCTAGTTTTTTGAACTTCGAAATTTTTATGATTTGCCAATAAGAGTTTTTCTGCAAAATATCCTTTCGATGAAGTTTCATTAATCCAATATTTTTCATTTGTAAAATCAACTAAAAGGTCGATCTTATGTTGATCCACTTTTAAAATCGCATCCTCTAGATATGTATATTTAACTTTTTCGATATGTTTTAGTTGCAAAAAATCTGATGGAATGTTTTTTATCTCAGTTGTTTCTTTAGTCAGGACACCTAATTTATATAACGCCTTCCCATCGCCACCAAACATAAAGGAAAAACCAACTAACAAAAATATTGGTAATATAAAATTCCATGCGAGAGTTCCTCTGTCTCGCACAAACTCTTTATTTCTC
>JBMYPE010000086.1:0-6959 GCA_049600015.1 Kangiellaceae bacterium | reverse complement strand
ATTGTCTTCAAAAGTGACCACTTCCCAAGCTTCTTCATCTGCCACCAAAGCTCTTAATAATAAATTGTTCAATGCATGTCCAGATTTTACGCCAGTAAACGCACCTACTAAGCTATTGCCCAATAAATAAAGATCGCCAATAGCATCCAAAATTTTATGTTTGACAAACTCATCATCGTAACGCAAACCGTCTTCGTTGAGTACTCGATAATCGTCTAAAACAATGGCGTTATCCATACTTCCACCACGTACTAAATTTTTAGAGCGTAAATGTTCGATATCATTCATAAATCCGAATGTTCTCGCTCGACTTATTTCTTTAACAAAAGATGTAGCAGAGAAGTCAACTTCTGAAAAACTCGCACTTGCTGATATAACTGGATGTTCAAAATCAATTCCAAAAGATACTTTAAATCCGTCAAATGGTTCGAATATTGCTTTTTTGTCGCCGTCAGTGACCTCAACTCTCTTCTTAATTCGAATGAATTTTTTTGCTTTAGACTGTTTTTCTATCCCTGCTGATTGTAGTAAAAACACAAAAGGTCCTGCGCTTCCATCCATAATGGGAACTTCGGGCGCTGATACGTCAATAATTGCGTTATCAATTCCTAAACCTGCCATTGCCGCCAATAAATGCTCTACCGTAGAAATACGAACGCCATCTTTAATTAGACAAGTTGAAAGGGAGGTGTCACCAACATTTTCTGGCACAGCATTGATCTCAACAATGGGATCTAAATCGACTCTTCGGAAGATAATGCCCGCGTCAACTGGTGCAGGTCTTAATGTAAGGAATACTTTTTCTCCGGTATGAAGCCCAACACCGGTCGCGCGAATAGCTGTTTTTAATGTTCTTTGTCTAATCATAACAATTAAGTCTCCCCAAAAGAGTTACTTTTATCATAAATCCATTTGGTGTATAAACCGAACTGCAAGAAAATCCAATTTCGTTGAAATACTTTGAAAAGGCCCGAATAAACTTTACACATCCGACCAGACACAAGCACAATTGTGAAATATTAACATAATCCTATAAAAGATCACATCATTTCTGTGCGATTTTTAACCAATCATTCAGAATTATTACAATAAAAACCAATTACTTAGGTTTTCAAAGAGCTTACTTGATTAATAGGGGCTTTACCTGCTCAAAGTGAAGGGTTCTTTGAACAGGCATCAACTTTATCTTTAATAAAATCAGTCAGCTTGTTTTCTTAAAAATGCTGGAATGTCCAAGTACTCCAAGTCACTTCCTGCGGCTTGTTTAGTTTGACCTGCATTATTTCTGATAACGGTGGGCTTTTGAAGTTTACCGTAGTCAGTAGTTCCATCAGGCTTTGTTGGACTTTCTCTTTTCACCTCAGACAAGGTTGGCGGATTTACCTCTGCAGCTAACTCACCAATACCTGTTGCCACAACTGTCACACGAATTTCATCTTTTAACTCAGGATCAATAGCTGTCCCAATGACTACCGTTGCATCATCTGCAGCAAAATCTTGCACCACACTACCTACTTCAGAAAATTCATCAATGCTCATGTCATCACTTGAAGTAATATTAACAAGAATGCCTTTTGCTCCATGTAAATCAACATCTTCAAGTAAAGGACTAGATACAGCAAGTTCAGCCGCTCGGCTCGCTCTGTTTTCTCCTTGACCAATGCCGTTCCCCATCATTGACATACCCTTTTCAGACATCACCGTTTTAACATCAGCAAAATCAACATTGATAAGCCCAGGGCAAGTCATTAATTCCGCAATACCTTGAACTGCACCGTGCAATACATCATTTGCAGCGCGGAAGGCTTCTGTTAATTTTTTGCCTTTCATCACGTTAAGTACTTTGTCATTGGGCACAATAATGAGCGAATCAACATGCTGACGTAATTCATTGATACCTTCTTCCGCTACTTTCATTCTTTTCTTCATTTCAAAAAAGAATGGCTTGGTCACGACAGCCACCGTTAAAATATCTAACTCTTTGGCGATTTCAGCTATCACCGGAGCGGCACCTGTACCAGTACCACCACCCATTCCAGCGGTAATGAATACCATATCGGTATTATTTAACAACTCTGTAATAAGTTCGCGATCTTCTAGTGCCGCTTGACGCCCCACTTCTGGATTGGCGCCAGCGCCTAATCCTTTAGTCACCTCACTTCCCAACTGAATAGACGTTTTTACGGAAGAACGCTCTAATGCTTGTGCATCTGTGTTGGCACAAACAAATTCCACTCCATCAACATTGGACCTAAGCATGTGTTCAACGGCGTTGCCACCACCACCACCAACTCCAATGACTTTGATAACCGCATTACTGCTTGGACTATCCATTATTTCAAACATATTTGGCATGATATTTCCCCTTCGTTTGTCAACTTTCCTAATGTAAAAAATTCAAAAAAATAAATTATAAAAACTAAAATAAAAAATTAAAAACCACTAAACCATCTTTTCATTCGGCTAAAGATTCCGTTAAAAGAGCTACCCTCGTCCACAAAAGAATTATTATGAAAACTCTGCTGTTGTCCATAAAGCAATAAGCCAACACCAGTTGCATGTATTGGATTTTTAACGACATCAACTAACCCACTGATTCCTTTTGGTAACCCAAGTCGAACCGGCATGTGAAAGACTTCTTCCGCTAACTCTACAAGCCCCTCCATTTTTGAAGAGCCACCTGTAAGAACAACTCCGGCTGGTATTACTTCTTCGAAACCACTTCGTCTCAATTCCGCTTGAATTAACGTAAATAATTCTTCATATCTTGGTTCAACCACTTCAGCTAAAGTTTGACGAGACATCTTTTTAGGATCTCTACCTCCAACGCCTGGAACTTCAATTGTGTCATCTAATGAAGCGAGCTGTTTAAGCGCGCAGGCGTATTTAATTTTAATATCTTCAGCAAATTGCGTTGGTGTTCTTAAAGCAACCGCAATGTCATTTGTGACTTGATCGCCCGCAATGGGAATAACTGCCGTGTGTCTAATGGCACCTTCAGTAAATATTGCGATATCCGTCGTGCCGCCACCTATATCAACTAAACACACGCCCAATTCTTTTTCATCATCTGTCAAGACGGAGTAACTAGATGCTAATTGTTCTAAAATGATATCGTCCACTTCCAATCCGCAGCGTTTAATACACTTAAATATATTTTGAGCCGCACTCTCAGCGCCAGTGACCATATGAACTTTTGCTTCCAATCGAACCCCAGACATACCAATGGGTTCTCGGATCCCCTCTTGGTTATCAATTACAAATTCCTGTGGCAGTATATGAATGATTCTTTGATCAGCCGGAATGGCAACTGCCTTTGCAGCATCAATCACTCTTTCAACATCACTCGCATTAACTTCACTATCTCGAATCGCGACAATGCCGTGAGAATTCAAACTACTAATATGACTTCCGGCTATGCCTGCAAACACGGAATGAATTTGACAGCCAGCCATTAACTCAGCCTCTTCCACCGCTCGTTGAATGGATTGAACGGTCGACTCGATATTGACCACCACACCTTTTTTCAAACCCTTAGACGGATGTGATCCAATACCAATAATATCGGTAGTAATGTTGGAGCCTCCGTCTTGACTAATTTCACCAACGATTGCCACAACCTTTGAGGTGCCGATATCTAATCCGACAATTAATTTTTTTTCGTTCACTTTTGACATGATTTTATGTCTCTTTTATTCCATTTAAATTGTAGATACATTCATCTGTTTTCATTTTCTCATAAGAGCTTTCATTGTTCAGGATGACAAAGATTGATCTTTAATTTTTTTAGTAACAGCAAAGCCATTGCTATAACGTAAATCAATGATTCCAATGTTCTCTATATCCTTAATCGATGAAATGACATTATTTAATTGCTCAATTCTTTCAAACTTTCTTTTTCGTCCAACAATAATTTTTAGATCATTGCCACTGGTAAACGTCCAAGTTAGATTTTCGCTAATGTTTAATGTGTCAATTTTGATCCCCATTTCCAGCATCTTTTTTTGAATAAATAGATACTCCTCCACAATTCTCAAATATTGGTTCTGCTGTTTTGCACCTGGCTCGTCATTTCTTGTATCACCTAAAAAACTTTGTGCATTGATTTCAACTATTGGCAGTGCTAATTTTTCATTCTCACTTGTCTTTTCGACTAGTTTTCCTGAGCTCACTAATAACTCATTATTAAACCATGCAACGGCTTGGTGCTCTTCAATTTTAATTTCTAATGTATTTGGCCACTTTTTTCTTAACTCAACTTGTTTAACCCAAGGTATTTTTTTTATCTCATCTTGTAAGTTTTTAATATCTATATTTAACAAATAGGAATACTCTTCTCTTTTCATTATTTTGGCAATTTCAAGAGGAGTCACCTGTATTAAATTGTCATTAATGGAAATCTGCGATACTTCCCATTGCTCCACAATTAATTTTTTTGTCATTTGAAATAAAACAATGCCTATTGCAAGCACAAGAAAAAAAATCATTAAATGAAATACTTTTTTAGCCAGTAGCCCAGATGATGTGAAGGGCAAACTAATAGGTTTATTCACCCTTTTGTTATCTTTATTACGCACTGCCATTTTTTTAGGCATCTTGAACATCCTCTAACGCAGTTTGAGAATCAAAAGATGTTTTTAAAATTTCTATAACTAATTTTCCAAATTCCATACCAAAGGCTAATGCTGATTTCGGGACGAGCGATGTTTTAGTCATTCCAGGAACTGTATTGACTTCTAACAACATAAACTCCTTACTCTCTTCATCTCTAATAAAATCAACACGTCCCCATCCTGAACAACTTAAAGTTTTAAATGAGGATAAAGCTAGCTGTTTCAATTCTTTCTCTTCCTCTTGAGTGAGACCACTTGGGCAAAAGTATTGTGTTTCATTCGATTGATATTTAGCATCGTAATCATAAAAATTATTGGGTGTTACCATGCTGATACTGGGTAAAGCTTCATTATTTAATATAGTCACCGTGTACTCTCGACCCGCAATGTATTTTTCGACTAACACCGAGTCATACTTTTGTGCGAGTGCAACTGCAGATACCAATGCTTCAGTCGATTCAGCTTTCGACATCCCAACACTCGATCCTTCTCTCACAGGTTTAACAAATAATGGTAAGCCCAACTCCTCTACTAATTGAATAGCGTTACCTTCTTTAAAATTTTCCGTTTTCTCAACCAAAGAAAAAGGCGCACTTTTAAAACCTGCATTCATAGCAATAATTTTACTATGAACCTTATTCATCGCTAATGCCGAACTTTGAGTATCGCTACCAGTAAAAGGTATTTTCAAGTATTTTAAAAATCCTTGAACCACACCATCTTCACCGTCTCTGCCATGCAACACTATAAATGCTCTTTCAATTTTTTCAGCTAAAAGCTTATGAAGAAGATCTTCATTAGTTTCTATTTTTACCGCGTCAATGCCCTCGCTTATAAGCGCTTCATAAACGGCCATTCCAGAACGAATTGATATTTCGCGTTCAGCATTGTTGCCTCCGAAAAGCACACCAACTCTGCCAAACTCATTCCTCAAATTGTTAGGATCAACACTCATTACATTACTTATCTATTTTTAACAAACGACATTTTATTTTTTGCCCAACTCTTGGCTAAACCACCAACATTTCCAGCACCTTGTGTTAATAAAAGATCGCCATCATTTAAAATTGCACTAATTGCACTATCAAGGTCTTCTATATTTTCAACAAAAACTGGTTCAGTTTTGCCATGCTGTCTGATAGTTCTGCACAGCGAGCGACTGTCAGCACCTGCTATTGGATTTTCTCCGGCGGCATAAACGTCTAACATGATGAGCAAATCGACATTACTTAAAACACTCGCGAAGTCTTCGTACAAATCTCTCGTTCTTGTATATCGATGAGGTTGAAAAACCATCACCAATCGTTTTTCTTTCCAGCCATTTTTTACTGCTTCGATGGTTGCCTTGATCTCAGTGGGATGATGTCCGTAATCATCGACTAATTCAATTTCACCTTTTTCAGTTTCGAATATGCCGTGACTTTGAAAACGACGACCAATGCCAGAAAAACTTTGTAATGCTTGAGCGATTGAAGCACCATTAACATTATCTTCATTCGCAACCGCAAAAGCGGCTAAGGAATTCAATACATTGTGCTTGCCTGGCATATTTAACGAAATTTTAATTAAGCCAGGTTTGTTCTTTCTTTTAATTTTATATTCACTGACTGTTCCTTTTTGATTCACTTCTACCGCCTGATAGTCCACGCCATCATTAAATCCGTAAGTAACATAGGGGCGGTTAAGTTTTGGAATAATCGAAACGATGGATGCATCATCACCACACAACACAGCTAAACCATAAAAAGGTAAATTATGTATAAAGTCAATGAAGGTCTTTTTTAGTTTTTCAAAGTCCCCGTCATAAGTATCCATGTGATCCATATCTATATTAGTGACAATTGCGACCATGGGTTGTAAGTGCAAAAATGAGGCATCACTTTCATCTGCCTCTGCTATAAAGTAACGACTTTTTCCTAACTTTGCATTGGACCCTAATCGATTAAGTAACCCTCCAATAACATAGGTAGGATCAAGTCCCGCTTCCGCAAAGATGGTAGCCAGTAAACTAGTGGTAGTTGTTTTTCCATGGGTTCCAGCAACGGCAACCCCATGTCTAAATCGCATTAGTTCCGCTAACATTTCTGCGCGAGGAACCACCGGAATTCTTCTTTCTCTTGCGGCTTCAATTTCAATGTTATCACTAGCAATCGCAGTACTAGCAACCACTACGTCAACCCCTAACACATTATTGGCAGAATGCCTTTCATACACTTGCGCGCCAAGTGAAATCAATCTTTCCGTTGTTTCACTTTTAATAGGATCAGAGCCGGTAACAAAGTATCCTTGATTGATTAGCACTTCCGCAATGCCACACATTCCAGCACCACCAATACCAATAAAGTG
>JBMYPE010000085.1:0-6983 GCA_049600015.1 Kangiellaceae bacterium | reverse complement strand
CTAATTAATTTTAATACATTGTGAGGCACAAAACGGCTGTAGGCTTTATTGGTAGAAATTATCTCATTCTTGCTGACCTGCAGTTTTAACAGCATCAAATTAAATTGTTTAGCGGTATAACTAAAGCCACCAAAGTCGTTAAGAGAGAGCTGAAAATTCATTTCGTTTTTTATCAATCTTTCAATGGCATCGGTTAGCTTTTCAAACGGACGGGTAATTTTATGAGCGAACAAAATAGAGGCAAGCAATAAACAGATAAACAATAATCCAATCACCACTAACATGGATTGAAGTAAATCATTTTTCATTTTTTCGATTTGGCTATTTAAGACTTCAACCACTACCACTCCGGCGGGTTGTTTGTTGCGGTCTAAAATTAATGCAAAACTCATAAAGTCAGAGTTTTTTTGGTTTGCAATAGAGCTAGTAGATTGTATAGATGCCTTTTTCTCAGCTTTGTTGATAAGGCTAAAGACTTGATCAAAAAAGAACGCATCGTATTGCAGTGTTTGTCCGCTGATTAATGGACTTTCTGCTTCTTGTAGATCGATGTTAACGGCAGAGGAAAAAGGTAAGAGCCCGTATGTTAATTCTTGTTTTATTAGATTTGCATTAACTGTATAGATAAAACGGTATTCTTTATCTATCGCAATATAATTATCTAACGCATCTCGATATCGCTTATATTTCTCATTCTTTTCGATTGTTTTGATATTAGAACGAGTGATTGTTTTATGAAAATCGCCATCAATAAAAGCGGCAATCGCTTTTACGCCTTGCTTTTGTTGGTTCAAGAACTTTTCTACCAAATAGCCTTCAGCACTCCGATAAATACTATAACCAGTAATAGAAAGTACCAATCCTGCGACCAATAAAAACCAAAATATAACATGGCTTCTAAAAGCTCTATTGGGTTGTTTCTTCTGCAAATTATTAACCTTCTAATCTCTTGCCTCACCTTTAGTTTGTTGAGTAAAGCCCAAAAGAACAAGACAAAACCACATAAGTGCTTATATCGAGAGATTATCCATAAATTTTACATTTACCTTAATGATTTAACGATAAAGCTTGTTACCTAGCATAAGATTAGCCCATCCAAGATAGAATTTCGCTAATAGCTTGAATATAAATACTATTTTATCTAAAACAGCTATATTTTTTCAATATCGCACTAAAATATTGCGTTAAGTAGCAAAAAAGCACCATTATGGGGCGTTTTAAATATTCTGTAAACTTCAGCAGCCTTTTTAAAGATATACCTTCCCTTTATTTAGCCCGCTTAGAGATATATAAACCACTTTTCAGCGTACTGGCACAGCCTTTGCTATAATGCCGTTAAACATCAACGAATCACTATACTATTTTTATTTATTCAGCCGATTTACGAGGAAAAATTCATGTCAGACAACAATATATTATCCATGATGGAAGAAAACGACGTCAGCTTTGTTGACTTGCGCTTCACAGATACAAAAGGTAAAGAGCAACACGTGTCTATACCTGCTCACTGCATTGACGAAGACTTTTTGGAAGAAGGTAAAATGTTTGATGGCTCCTCAATTGCTGGCTGGAAAGGCATCAACGAGTCCGACATGGTGTTAATGCCAGACTTAACGACTGCTGTGATGGATCCGTTCTGTGAAGATTCAACTTTAAATTTACGTTGCGATATTTTAGAGCCTACCACTATGCAAGGTTACGATAGAGATCCTCGCTCAGTGGCAAAACGCGCTGAAGCTTATCTTAAATCAACTGGTATAGCCGATACCGCATATTTTGGACCTGAACCAGAGTTCTTCTTATTCGATGACGTACGTTTCAAAATTGATATGCAGGGCGCAAGCTATCAAATAGATTCCAGTGAAGCGGCTTGGAATTCAGATAAAAAGTTTGAAGATGGCAACATGGGACACCGTCCGGGCGTTAAAGGCGGCTATTTTCCCGTTCCTCCAGTTGATTCATCACAAGATATTCGTTCACAAATGTGTTTAGTTTTAGAAGAGATGGGTATTAAATGTGAAGCGCATCACCATGAAGTTGCAACCGCTAACCAAAATGAAATTGCTACTTTATTTAACACTTTGGTTTACAAAGCTGATGAAACTCAAATATTAAAGTATGTTGTTCAAAATGTTGCTCATGCTTATGGTAAAACTGCGACTTTCATGCCAAAGCCTGTTGTTGGCGATAACGGTAGCGGAATGCATGTTCATCAATCATTAGCGAAAGATGGAAAAAATATATTTGCAGGAAATAAGTATGGTGGCTTATCTGAAGACGCACTGTTTTACATTGGCGGAATTATCAAGCACGCCAAAGCAATTAACGCTTTCGCAAATGCTTCTACCAACTCTTATAAGCGATTAGTGCCTGGATTTGAAGCACCGGTAATGCTGGCTTACTCTGCAAAGAATAGAAGTGCTTCTATCAGAATTCCTCACGTACCTAGTGAAAAGGGACGTCGAATTGAAGTTAGATTCCCAGATCCAACTGGAAACCCATACTTAGCATTTTCTGCCATGATGATGGCTGGTCTTGATGGCATTCAAAATAAAATTCATCCTGGTGATTCTATGGACAAAGATCTATATGATCTTCCAGCCGAAGAAGCTAAGAATATCCCGACAGTGGCATCATCTTTGGAAGAAGCATTGCACGCATTAAATGAAGATCGTGAGTTCTTAACTCGTGGTGGCGTTTTCAGTGATGACTTTATTAATTCATACATTGATTTGAAGTCTGAAGAAGTGACGGCACTTAATATGACAACTCATCCTGTTGAGTTTCAAATGTATTACAGCTTATAAGCAAAAGATTTTGAGGCTACTATAGGCTTAATTTAACTTTAAGTCGTAGCTCATTTACTTTAAAAGGTTGATCTATTGATCGACCTTTTTTTATGCCCAAAATAAATGAATCGACTCTAGAATTAAAATAAATAGATCTAAAAATTTTCCTGTGTACTCCCAAATACTACCTAAACTTAAAATAAGCAGTCATCAATAGTGAATAACCATGGCGTCAGCAAAAAGAAAAGAATATGAAGAAATGGGTGGCAAACATATGCTGGAGCATATTAGTAAAATATTCTACGATAAAATTTATGATGATCCATGGCTCAAGCAGTATTTCGCTGAGATTCCACAAGAACATATAGAAAGACAACAAGTCGCTTTTATGCAAGCTGCGCTTGGCGGTGAAAATCTCTATTGCGGTCAAACGCCACCAACAGCACATAAGCATATGTATATCACAGAGGAGTTATTTCAAGCGCGACAGCTTCTCTTAGATGAAGCATTTGCTGAGTGCAATGCATCACCATTATTAATTGAAAAATGGATAAGAATTGATGAAGCCTTTTTTAATCGAATAGTAAAAAGTTCACCCGAAGAATGTGAAAAACGCTATAAGTCGGATAAAATTCTCAACTTTCAAAGACCTAATTATTAATTTTTACCAATACGATTCTCAGAGTTCGTAAAACCTTTTGGGGAAAAGCTGAGAAGAGAACCTATAAACAGTCGTATTCCGTAATGCTCTTGCCTTGCTCACTCAATTGATTATTTTGGTTGAATTAATGTTATTATCTATTCCTTATAAGAAAAGCTCGTCACTCTCTACATTTAGTGACTAAATTATCAAGGATATTTTTGTGTGATCTTCTCGTTTGGTTCATTCAAGATTGATACTAAAACTAGGCAACTGTACTATTCGGAACAAAGCTGTTCAGATCAAGATGGTTTTGGTCAAGTAATCAATATACAACCAAGAGTATATCAGCTTCTCGTTTTACTCATATCTCATCGCGATCAAGCTCTCGATAAAAATACTATTCAAGATGAAATTTGGCCCAATCAAATTTTGTCAGAAACATCCCTTTCTCGTTTAATTATGAAAGCCCGAAAAGCTTTAAACGATCACCCTGAAAATCCAACTTTTATTAAAACACTCCACGGTTTTGGTTTTCAATTTATCGCACAAGTCACAGAAACAAACGATCAGTCACTGACTAATCAGGACAAAAAAGAAAGACTCAGTTCTACCAATAAAAAGTCCAGATTTAAATTGCTCACCTTTTTCGCTCTGGCTTTTACGTTAGTGGCTATTCTGCTTGGAGTTTATTTTACCAATAACACAAAAACCTCTAAGTCAAAAATTGTAATATTACCTGTGGTCAATGAAATCGACGATAAAAGTTACCAATGGATATCTCTTGGGATTCCTAGCTTAGTTAAAACTATGTTAGAACAATCAACAGATTATGAAGTCATTGATTTGAGTCGCTTATCAAAATCTGAGTTAATTAATACTTCAAAGCCACAACTTAGTAATCAGCTTATTGTTTCTCTTAGAGAAGAATTTTCGGCCAATCAAATAGTTTTCTCACGAGTGAAAAAACAAGGAGAACAACTAGTCATTAGTTTTTCTGTTCATAAAAATACTGTTCAAGTACCAACCTTTCAAAGTATATCTTCTGAACCCAGTCAACTGGCGAAAAATATTGTCGAAAAATTAACTGATCACACTAAGAAGAATCTTAAATTTGATCACATAATTTCTGAAAATGATTTTGTTAACACACTTTATGGAAAAGGACAGTCTTTACTTTTACAAGGCCATACGCAGAAAGCTAGAGATTTATTTAAAGTCGCTATTACGGAAGAACCAAGTTTATTCTGGCCTCGATATAGTTATTCTCTTACTTCACGAAAGTTAGGGTTGTGGGAACAAGCAGAGATTGAGCTAACTGAGCTACTAAACCATCCCAAAATAAAGGAAATTAACCATGCAGAATCCCGGACCAGAAATATTCTAGGCTTCACCTACTATCGCCTCAGAAACTATGAACAGGCTCTAACACAATATGAAATCGCTTATCAATTAAGTGAATTGGAAAAAGATTTTCATCTTCAAGCTGGAATTGCTGATAATGTTGGAGGGATTCATTGGTTTAATTATGAGTTTGATAAAGCAAGAGTCTGGTTAACAAGAGCAATTGCAAAACGAAAAGAATCGGGTTTAAAAGAGACAGGGCATGTTTATAACCTTTTAGGGTTACTAGAAAGAGATCAAGGCAACCTTTTAAAAGCGCAAACTCAATTAACTAAGAGTGCCAAATTATTTTTGGAATCTGGAATGCTCCGAGATTACACAATGGTGCAGATTAATTTAACCACGATTGATGAACATCTAGGTAAATTTGATATTGCATTAACTCGATTAAATGAAAGTAAAAACAATTTCATAAAACTAGAAGAAAAAGAGGGGCTAAATTTTCTGCATCGTAGATTCGCTAGTATCTATTTAGCGAAGGGAAATAATCAACTTGCTAAAACACATGTGAGTTTGGCAATGAAAAGCGCTGAGAGCTTACAAAGCAAAATGCGAATAGCACTGACTAAATTTGTGCTAGGAAAAATATATTTGGCAGAAAATGATATAAAAAATGCTGAATCTAACTTAAACGAGATACTGAATCATCATGAAGAAGTTTGGGCACCTTATTTACCTTTTATTAAACTTGCCTATTTAAAGAAAAATCAGGAATTACTTAAAGCCTTTTTTACCAAAGCAATTAAAGATGCGGATGAAAAAAACGACCGATTGTCAAAAGTATATGCTGAAGCGACATACCAACACAGATCAGATTTACTAAATAACAATCGAGCAAATTCAAGCAATGAACTCAGTATAATAAAAAGTGCTAGAGATATTGGTGCTAACAGGCTCATGGGTGAACACCTAATAACTCTAATAAACTTGTACATATTAGAAAGAAACTTCAACTCTGCGTTAGAACAATTTCAAGAGCTTGATTTGCTTTTTCCCGAATGGCAAATGACAAAATCACTCAAAATGAAATTAAATTATTTCCAGTATAAAAATCGTTCTTTAATTGACCAAATGCAGGCGTTTAAAAAAGAACGCCTATCGACTTGGAGTGAAACTGAAGAAAAATGGTTTAATGAAATGAAAAACTTATAGCTCAAAACTCAACAATTCAGTTTTTAATTTGTTATCAAGATTTTAATGAACGTCTTAATAAAAGCGTCGAAACTAAACCAACAATTGAAATTCCAATCATTAAAATAAAGTAGTATACAAAACCTTGTTCACCAGGAGCTAAATCTAACAATCGACCACTCAATGGCGCAAAAAAGATATCGGGTGTATAACCAATAAGTGAAATAAAACCAACCGCCGTTCCGGTCACCTTTAAATCTATTTTGGACTCCTTCACTAACGCAAAATAAACACCTCTTAAAGCAAAAACTGCGAGATATGAAACAACAAGATTGACGATTGCCAGACTTTTAAGTGCCGGCGAAACTTCATTTAAGCTCAGCAGACAATAAACAATAATTAGTGTTAAAAAGCTACAAAAGGTTATTTTACTGGCCGAAAGCCTATCTGCCAAAAATCCCGCTGTCACTGCGCCTATTGGTCTCAGATAAGCTGTAAAACTGGTAAACTGCGCAGCTTCAACTTGGTTCATTGACAACACCTCGACGGCATATAAACCGTAATTATCTGCACCTTTATATCCACAATAAGCGCTAACAATAATAATAGACTGTTGCCACACCCTACTGGAAAGAATCGCTTGTTTCATACCAACCCAAGGGCGCTGTTTAATCTGTTGATGCTTATCTTCGCCAATAAAAAACCAAGCAAGTAGGGCAGCAAGTAATGTCATTAAGCTATAAAACAGAATAACAGTCTGCATTGCCTTTTCCATTTGTTCACTAGAATTTGCGGTACCAAGATTTATTTTTTGTTCTATAAAGTAGCTAAAAAGAACCACTGCCAGACTAGAAGCAATAGCTGCGACTAAACCTCGCCCGCCATCCAAAATACCAAAAGCCTTACCCTGATTTTGATTACCGCCCCAAGCTCTCGCGGCTTTAATCATTCCCGCCCAAAAAAGTAAAACGGTTGTTATTCCCCAATAACCATATAACAATTGTAGCCCCACACCGCGA
>JBMYPE010000084.1:0-6995 GCA_049600015.1 Kangiellaceae bacterium | reverse complement strand
AAATTTAATCCTGACTTTATTAAAAAAATATTCTATGCATGAACTCGGTTAAGGTGCAAGAAGAGTTTTAAATATCTTGAGCTAACAAAAATATGCCAAGTATGAGGTGGCTGTTTATCTTATAAAACCTTTTCAAATCTTGCACAGTTTTGGGATTGACTTACTAATAAATCTAGTGAAATTGTAAATTAAATAAATATCAACGAATTCTTGGCTAATATTTCACCAAAAACAATGCTTTCAAAGCAAATAACCTATAGAATACGCGCCTTTATTTTGGTTGGTTAATTGATGCTTTTATTTGTTAAGCCAACCAACGCTCTATTTTGAGGCAATTTCAGTGATTAGTAAGTTAAGAAACATCGCGATTATCGCACACGTTGACCACGGTAAAACAACTTTGGTGGATGAGTTATTAAAACAGTCAGGCACTTTGGAAACTCGTGGTGATGCAGCTGAGCGAATAATGGATTCGAACGACCTTGAGAAAGAGCGTGGAATTACCATTCTTTCCAAAAACACAGCGATCAGATGGAATGATTACCGGATTAATATTGTGGATACCCCTGGACACGCTGATTTTGGTGGAGAAGTTGAGCGTATCATGTCGATGGTTGACTCTGTTCTATTATTAGTCGATGCGGTTGACGGTCCTATGCCTCAAACTCGATTTGTCACTCAAAAAGCGTTTGCCCAAGGTTTAAAACCAGTATTAGTGGTTAATAAAATTGATCGACCTGGTGCTCGTCCAGATTGGGTGATTGATCAGATCTTTGATTTGTTTGATAAATTGGGAGCAACTGATGAGCAACTCGATTTCCCTGTAATTTATGCATCAGCGCTTAATGGTTATGCCTCGGAAGATGATTCAGTTCGAGAAGGTGATATGGAGCCGTTATTCCAAGCAATTGTTGATAAAGTAGCGCATCCAAAAGTTGAGATTGAAGGACCGACCCAAATGCAGGTCACTTCGTTAGATTATTCTAGTTATGTTGGTGCTATTGCGGTAGGTCGTGTTTCTCGCGGTACGATTAAGAAAAATCAGCAATTAGTGAGCATTGATACCGAAGGGAAAACTCGCAAAGTAAAAGTTGGTCAAGTATTAGGCTATATGGGACTAGAACGCAACGAAGTTGAAGAAGCAACGGCTGGTGACATCATCGCCATTACTGGGATCGGTGAGCCTAACATTTCGGATACGCTTTGCGATCCTGATCATGTCGAAGCGCTTTCGCCGCTGACGGTTGATGAACCAACGGTTAATATGACATTTCAAGTAAATACTTCGCCGTTTGCAGGTAAGGAAGGTAAGTTTGTTACCTCTCGTCAAATATTAGAGCGCTTAGAAAAAGAATTGATCCACAATGTTGCGTTAAGAGTAGAGCAGTTAGATGACGCTGATAAATTTAAGGTGTCTGGTCGAGGTGAGCTTCATTTATCCGTTTTGATTGAAACTATGCGACGTGAAGGTTTTGAAATGGCTGTTTCTCGTCCTGAAGTGATTATGAAAGAAGTTGAAGGCGTGTTGATGGAACCTTATGAGAATGTGACCGTTGATATTGAAGAAGAGCATCAAGGTACCATTATGGAAAAGCTAGGTGAACGTAAAGCTGAAATGAGAGACATGCAATTGGATGGTGCTGGTCGTGTGCGCATAGATTTTTATATACCTTCACGTGGCCTCATTGGTTTCCAAACAGAATTTATGACAGCGACTTCTGGCTCTGGATTAATTTATCATTCGTTTGATGCCTACGCGCCAGCGTTTAAAGGTAAGTTGGCGCAACGTCATCGAGGCGTTTTAATTTCAAATGCAACTGGAAAGGCCGCTGGGTACGCTTTATTTAATTTCCAAGATCGTGGTCGATTATTTATCGGTCACGGCGTTGAAATTTATGAAGGTATGGTTTTAGGTATTCACGCAAGAGACAATGATTTAACCGTTAACGCTATTAAAGGAAAACAGTTGACCAATGTACGGGCATCTGGAACTGATGAAAACATCCAATTGTCACCGCCAATTATAATGAGTTTAGAGCAAAGCTTAGAATTCATAGATGACGATGAGTTAGTCGAAGTGACGCCAAAGAGTATTCGTGTTCGTAAGCGCTTTTTGACTGAAAATGAACGTAAACGTGCTTCTCGATTACCCAAGGATAAAAGCGAATAATTATATCGTTCATATATAGTCTTAAAATATTTAGACGTTAAATCTAAAATTAGAAAACTACAAAAAGCCCTCTATGAGGGCTTTTTTCGGTCTATACTTCTGTAGATAGCTTGTAGATATAGCTTGTAAATTTGACCAAGGAAATATTATGACTGAAAAAAGAAGCCATGCTAGACAATTAACTAACGAGCAAATTCATGTGGATATTCTTAGAGCATCAAATGAAAAGATTGATGACAAAATCCGTTATGAAGGAGCAATGAAAGATATTTCGAGCAATGGAATTCGATTACACGGTAAACACCCATTGGAAAAGTCATCTCAACTTGAGTTGTTAGTCGAGTTTGAGAGTAACCATAGTCAATATCAAATAACGGCCAAGGTCATGTGGGTAACGGAAACAACAGAAAAAGAATACATTGCGGGATTAGAGTTAGATGTAGACAAAACGACTGACTTGGAATCATGGCAAAAGCGATTCACCATTTGAGTATTAGAGCAGTTGTTGGAGTTAAAAGGTTAAACTTCTTTATTAAGCATTAATTGTCTCATTTGATTTTCGGTTAAGGGATCGGAATAGAGGAAGCCCTGACCTAAACTACAATTATGTTTTAACAAAAATGCTTCTTGTTTCTCGTTTTCCATTCCATTCGCCATGCAGGTGATTCCTAATCCACTGATTACATCACTCATATTTTTAATTAATGATTCGCTAAACTCATCTTTACCAATTCGTCTAATAAGCGATTTATCAAACCGAACGGCAGAAAAATTAAGTTGTGTAATTTTTTGAATAGGGGCATTGTCTTTACCAAAGTCAGACAACATTAGTGACACGCCCATCGCTTTTAATCGTCTTACAGCTTTTTGCAATTTAGTTTGATTAGCAAATACAAAATCTTCGTTTAGTGAAATAATTAGATCCGCTGGGTTAATGTCATTGCTAAGTATCGTATCCGATATGTAATCTAGGTTTGAATTTGACAATAAATACTCGGTTGAAAGATTTAGGTTCAGAGTAATATGCAGATCTTCTTGGTTCCAACGATTTAAACTAGCTAATGTGTTATTGATCAACCAGTTAGTAATTTTAGTTAACATTTCAATTTCTGTGGCAATTGTTAAAATTTGAGCGGGGTAAATTACTTGATCTTTCTTCATTTGCCAGCGAAAACTTGCTTCGGCATTTAACATAAAGTGATCATTAAGGTCGATAATGGGTTGAAATACTAAAAATAGTTCATCTTTTTCAATCGCGTTAGACAATCTATTTTCAATTCGTCGTCTTTCTAGCGCCCTCAAGTTTTGGCTTTCTTGAAAATAACTTAAATGAGTTCCTGCATTCTGATTAGTTTTTTCTAAAGCTAGTTGTGCCTTTGTGACTAACTCGCTCCAATTTTTTGAATCGTCAGGGTACTTAGAAATTCCAGCGTGAATTGGAATGTGGTAATTAACTCTGTTGAGTTGAGTCGGCTTTAAACACTCAGACATCAAATGGTTAATTGTACTAAGCATTTCCTCATCTTGTTGCCGGTGACGTAATATCACAATAAATCGTGTTTCATCAAATTTACCGAGTAGATCTTCTCGATCTATAAAGGGTAAGATGCGAGCGCTCAGTTCTCTAAATAAATCAGCGATAGTGTCGTTGTTAAATTGTTTTTTTAGCTTCTCAATATTTTCAACACTAAGTAGAATGAGAGAAAAACTTGTTTTATTTTCTTCACTGCGTTTGATGATTTGTCTAAGTCGATCAAAGGCTAATACTTTATTTGATAGACCTGTGACTTGATCATAAAAACGACTACCAAAATTTTCTGAACGTGTATTTCTGGAATCGCTAATGTCGCTCATTACGACAACATATCCATTATCCATACCATCTTTACTAATTAAATTGATTCGTATGTCAACAGGAAAGCTTGATGCATTTCTACGAGGGACTGAACTTGCACCTTTCCAACGCTTATTTCGAATGACTTTATTTTTAATCTCGTTAGTTTCAATTGCAGTAAATCTCGAAAAGGCGACTTCAACCATGCTTCTTCCAATCATTTGCTCACAAGAAAAACCGGTTAAAATTTCATAGGCTTGATTAACAGCCACAATAGATAAATCATTATCCAAGATAAAAACGATATCGAGCGTGCTTTCAAACGCGTGACTATATAAATGGAGTCGTTTTTCTACTTTCTTTTCCTTATCAACATTCACCCAAATACCAGAACTTTTCGTTGGGTTTCCATTGTCATCGCGAGCAACTACTTTTCCATGAATATAATTCCAAATTAATTCGCCATGAAAATACACACGATAAGTCTCAGAAATAACGGATACCTTTCCACTAGAAAATTCTAACCAAATACTTTTTATTTTTTCAACATCGTCCTCGTGTACAAAGTCAAAATATCGATTAAGTGAGAGTTCCATAGGGCTTCGAGATTCTTGAAAAACTGTCAGCTCTTTATTGTTTTTGTTAGTGTTGCTTAGCTCCCATATGCCCCTGTTCTTATCGAGTAAAACATGTTCAAGTCTTTTTTCCTCTTCCACCACTACTTCTAGTTGTTGTTTTAATAGTTTGTTTTTTCTGAAAAATAAAAACACAAGCAACAAGAATGACATAAAAGTAGCGACAAATATTAGGAGGCTAACTTTGGCTTCAAAAAAATGCTCATCTTTAACCAATAGTTCAATTTTTAGACTTTTGGATTCGTTTATGTGATATTTTGAACTCGCTTTAATACGTAGCGAATAGTTTCCTGAGGCTAGATTTGATATTGATAGTTCGGGTCTAATTGTCTTACGTTTTAGTAAATGCTCCTTTCCTTCAAACCAATATTCAAACTCCCAGTTTGTTGCATCTCTATAATCCAACAGAGCAAACTGAACTGTGAGAAGTGTATTTTCTGACAGTATAAGGCTTGGAGTGGCATTATTTGGAAAAGTTACTATTTCCTCTTTTCCTTGTTCGGTTAATTTTATCTGCGTTATTTTTGGTGTTTGTAACTCCACATTTAAGTTAGCCAGCAGACTAGGGTCTATAATGGCTAGTCCATTAGTGCCACCGTAAATTAATCGGTTGTCGGTCAGTAGTGACGCCCCTTCATTAAACTCGTTTATGGTTAAACCAAAACTATAATCATAAATTGAATTGCTTAGCTTTTTTGGATCGATTCTCACTAATCCTATATTAGTGGACGCCCAAACAAATCCATTACTATACTCTAATGAGTAAACTACTGTATTGGGGAAATTATTAGTTTTGTCTAGATGAGTGACTTTATCGAACCCTTGTGGGGGTTGTGCGCTATTCGATGAGTTCTCAGGGGATAGTAAGGTGTTAATGCTGGAATCTTCGATGATGTAAATTCCGTCCCCGTTATAGGAAAGCCAAAGTTGATTGTTGATGTATAGAATGTCAGTTAAGGAATAATACTGTCCCTTCTTATTCTGTTGTGATTTCAAAAGTGACTTCTTTAATCCTGTGTTAGGATTATAAATAACAAAATCATTTTCTGATGCTGTAAGAATTTGACCGTTGATATGAGTGATATAGCGGATCATCTTTTTATCGTTTTTTTCTCTCCAAATATTTTCAAACTCAAATAGTTTTGTGGAGGAATTAAATTTTAAAATGCCGACATTAGTCGCTAACCACAAAATATTTTTGTCTATAGAAGTGATGGAAAAGATAATAAATTTTTCATCTTGATTGAACCATGGAGGTCTAAAATGAGCAAATGTTTGGTTTTTGACATCTAAACTGTTTAGACCGTCGGCAGTAGCCATCCATATGAAGTCTTCTTGCAAAAAGACATCATGAACTTTAGCTTGCTTCTCTGGTATTTTTGTCCAGTCAAAATTAAAGGGAATCGTGGCAGTCAACGATTTTGAATCAATATAATTCAAACCTTTGTCAGACCCTACCCAATAGTTGCCAAGTTTATCTCGGTCTATACTCCATACATTGTTGGCGTTTATTTTGAATTTTTCGTTTAACATTTTTGAGTTGAACATCGCAAAATTTTTGCTATGGGTATTCCATAAATACGCGCCATTGCTTAAAGTACCGATCCAAAGAAGATTTTGTTTATCTACATACAGAGTTTTTATTTGATAAGTTGAGGTGTTGGGTAGCACGTCGTGTAAGGAAAATAACTTTTTTATGGTGCCGCTATTTGTATCAAAGCTAAAGATAGAGTTTTTAGTGGAAAATAGTATTTCCATTTCATCTAATTTGCCGAGCCGCACAAAATCAGTGATTTCTTCTGTACTAACTTGAGTTGTTACAAGTTGGATTTTAACAAGAATTTTTTCGCTAGAATCCTCATCGTTCGGTGTTTCCAATTTAAACAAGCCTTTACTTGATATAGCATAGATGTATGCTCCTATTTTTTCGAGTCTATGGATATTCGAGTCATCAAGAGGAGAGTTTGATACAATTTTTGTTAGCTTTTTATTTGCAAGCCCAAACAAGTAGATTCCATTGGTTGTGCCTAACCAAATATTTTTATCGTCGGTAGAATATGATAGTAAATTAAACTTATCTCTTTGGAAAAGTTTCATAGATTGTGGTTGGCTGATTTCCTTGTTTTTGATGGAGTAGAGATAAATTCCATTCCATGTGACGACCCAACTCGTACCTTCTGAAATTTCAATAGTGCCGACTATTCGGTTAGCGTTTTTTTGTTGATTAGGAGGAGAGGGAAATTTCGATAAATGAAGCTCTTGATGGTTTTTATCGAAGATGGACAATCCATTGTCGGTAGAAATCCAAAAATTCCCTCCACTGTCCTGGTTAACATTAGTGATATTTTTATGAGGA
>JBMYPE010000083.1:0-7162 GCA_049600015.1 Kangiellaceae bacterium | reverse complement strand
ATCCGTCGTAAAGAAGCTAAGAAAAAGTAGGGCATTGAGATGAATAAAAAACAAGCTAGAATTCGTCGCGGCACACGCAGCCGGGCAAAAATGAAAGCGTTGGGTGCTGTCCGTTTAGTGGTAAACAGAACTCCTCGTCATATCTATGCTCAAGTTGTTTCTGCAGATAACGGCAAAGTACTAGCCGTTGCTTCAAGTGTCGAAAAAGACATTAAAGCAGAAGGTAAAGCAACTGGTAATGTTGATACCGCTAAAAAAGTAGGATCACTCATTGCTGAAAGAGCAACTAAAGCTGGCGTTTCAAGTGTTGCATTTGATCGTTCTGGGTTTAAATATCACGGTCGCGTAAAAGCATTAGCAGATGCAGCACGTGAAAGTGGTCTCCAATTCTAAGGGTGAAATGATGGCTAGAAATGAAGCAAATAATAACGGCGACGACTTAGTTGAAAAGTTAGTTAATGTTAACCGAGTAGCAAAAGTGGTTAAAGGTGGTCGAATCTTTTCATTTACAGCATTAACTGTAGTTGGTGATGGTAAAGGAAAGGTTGGATTCGGTCGCGGTAAGGCAAGAGAAGTTCCTGCAGCAATTCAAAAAGCAATGGAACAAGCTCGAAGAAACCTTATTCAGGTTGAACTAAAAGACGGACATACACTTCAACATCCAATTAAGGCGGATCATGGCGCATCAAAAGTATACATGCAGCCAGCTTCTCCAGGTACTGGTATTATCGCTGGTGGCGCAATGAGAAGTGTGTTTGAAGTTGTTGGAGTTGAAAACGTTTTAGCAAAAAGCATTGGTTCAACTAATCCCATTA
The DNA here is from genome assembly GCA_049600015.1 of Kangiellaceae bacterium. Lineage (GTDB taxonomy): Bacteria > Pseudomonadota > Gammaproteobacteria > Enterobacterales > Kangiellaceae. The sequence goes on along the minus strand of JBMYPE010000083.1, from coordinate 6,347 downwards.
ACATTGTAAGAGCAACCATTCGTGGTTTAAAAGATATGTTTTCTCCGGAAGATGTAGCTTCTAAACGTGGAAAAAGCGTTGCTGAAATAATGGAGTAGATCATGGCTGCTAAAAAAACAGTTAAAGTGACTCAAGTTAAGTCATCCATTGGTCGTCTTAAAAATCATAAAGGTTGTTTAGCTGGATTAGGTTTAAGACGTATCGGTCACACCGTTGAAGTTGAAGATACACCGTCAACTCGCGGAATGATAAATACCGTGTATTACATGGTTAAAGTAGAGGACTAGCATTATGAGTTCAGATATGCGTTTAAATACAATCAGTCCTGCAGAAGGATCAAAGAAAGCGGCTAAACGTGTTGGTCGTGGTATTGGTTCTACTTTGGGAAAAACCTGTGGTCGTGGTCACAAAGGTTTAAAATCTCGGTCAGGCGGAAAAGTAGCACCAGGTTTTGAAGGTGGTCAAATGCCTTTAAAGCAGCGTTTGCCAAAGTTTGGTTTTACTTCTCGTAAATCTTTAGTATCTGCGGAAGTGCGGTTAGGTGAACTTAATAAAGTCAGTGGTGAAGCAGTAGATTTGTTATCCTTAAGAGCTGCTGGTTTAATCACTAAAAATATTGCGCAAGTGAAAGTGATGCTTTCTGGTTCAATCGATCGAGCAGTAACGATTGGTGACGGTGTCCGAGTTTCTAAAGGTGCACAAGCAGCTATAGAAGCGGCTGGAGGAAAAGTTAACGCTTAACGTTAACTTTACCAATATTTGACATTCGCAAAATAAAGAGATTAAGCAGGATAAAAAGAAATGGCTAAAGCTCCAACAGGACAAAAAACTTCCGGCGGCGGATTAACAGAACTGAAGCAACGATTAATGTTCGTGCTTACGGCGATTGTTATCTTCCGTTTGGGTTCTTTTGTGCCGGTTCCAGGTATCGATTCTAATGTACTTGCTCAATTTATGGGACAACAAACCGGAACATTAATGGAATTGTTTAATGTGTTTTCTGGTGGAGCATTAGAAAGAGCTAGTGTTTTTGCACTAGGTATTATGCCTTATATTTCTGCTTCGATTATTTTGCAAGTATTAAGTTTTGTTGATCCAAGACTTCAAGAAATTAAAAAAGAAGGTGAGGCTGGTCGAAGAAAAATTAATCAATATACACGTTATCTCACATTAGTATTAGCTTGTTTGCAGGCGATTGGTATTGCCACAAACTTCCCAAATATGATGACAGGTTTAGTTCCTAACCCAGGGTTTAGTTTTTACTTTGGTGCCGTTGTTAGTTTAGTAACGGGAACAATGTTCTTAATGTGGTTAGGTGAGCAAATTAATGAACGTGGTATTGGAAATGGTATTTCTGTTTTAATCTTTGTTGGTATCGTAGCGGGTTTACCTACCGCAATGGGACAAACGTTTGAGCAAGCAAGACAAGGTGAAATAAATCCATTAGGTTTGATGATCATCCTAGCAGTTGTTATTTTAGTCACTGCCTTCGTTGTGTTCATGGAACGTGGTCAACGCCGAATCGTCGTTAATTACGCACAAAAACAACAGGGAAGAAAAATGTATCAAGCACAATCTTCTCATTTACCATTAAAAGTAAATATGGCCGGTGTAATCCCAGCGATATTTGCATCGAGTATAATTTTATTTCCGGGTACCATCGCTCAATGGGTCGGACAAGGAAATGAAAATATGTTGTGGTTGCAAAGTTTTGCTCAGCAAATGCAACCAGGAAGTCCTCTGTATATGTTGATGTATGGAGCAGGAATCATGTTTTTCTGTTTCTTTTACACAGCTCTCGTTTATAACCCACGAGATACAGCTGACCAACTAAAAAAATCTGGAGCGTTTATTCCTGGGATCCGTCCTGGTGAGCAAACTTCCAAATATGTTGACAAAGTTATGACTAGACTGACTTTAATTGGCGCTCTCTACATCACCGCAGTTTGCCTTTTACCTCAGTTTTTAATTTTGATCTTTAATGTGCCTTTTCAATTCGGCGGAACATCATTATTGATTATTGTAGTTGTTATTATGGACTTTATGTCTCAAGTACAAGCGCATTTAATCTCTCGTGACTATGATTCGGTATTGAAAAAAGCGAACTTTAAAAACTATGGTTCATCTGGAATTCGTTAATACAAAGATTTTATCTTTTAGTTAATGATCGTTTAGTGACCTTAATTAGGAATTGGAGTACGAAATGAAAGTTCGAGCTTCTGTTAAAAAAATCTGTCGTGAATGTAAAGTCATTCGTAGAAACGGCAGTGTCAGAGTAATTTGTACTGATCCGCGACATAAACAACGTCAAGGTTAACTAGTTAGTAGTTATATTCAGTAGTTACAATGGTTTTTTAGTCAAGCAAAGCGTGTAGCCCGCTAAGAGTTTGAATTGAATAACTTAATTTTAATATTCGGTTGATTTTTAGCCGTTTGAACGCTATCATTGCGCGCCTTTTTGGGAGCACTCTTTGATAGCTCAAGAAATTTAATTTGGGAGTAGGTTAATGGCCCGTATAGCTGGTATTAATATTCCAGTCCATAAGCATGCGGTTATTGCATTAACGTCTATTTTCGGTATCGGAAATACACGTTCTAAGCAGATCTGTGATGCAGCTGGCATCGAACAAAGCCGTAAGATCAAAGATCTTACCGAAGCGGAAGTTGAATCATTACGTACACAAGTTGCTAAGTTCACAATTGAAGGCGACTTGAGACGAGAAGTTTCAATGAATATTAAACGTTTAATGGACTTAGGTTGTTTCCGTGGTATCCGCCACAGACGAAGCCTTCCAGTTCGTGGACAACGTACAAAAACAAATGCGCGTACTCGTAAGGGTCCACGTAAACCAATTAAGAGATAACGATCATGGCTAAAACTCCTCGTTCTCGTAAGAAGGTAAAAAAGCACGTAGTTGATGGAATGGCGCATATTCACGCATCATTTAACAACACTATAGTGACAATTACTGATCGACAAGGTAATGCATTGGCTTGGACTACTGCTGGTGGTTCTGGTTTTAGAGGCTCTCGTAAGAGTACACCATTTGCAGCGCAGGTCGCCGCTGATAGAGTGGGCGAAATGGTAAAAGAAATGGGTATGAAGAATATGGAAGTATTCGTCAAAGGCCCAGGGCCAGGACGCGAGTCTGCGGTTAGAGCTTTAAATAATGCGGGATTCAAAATTACTAACATCACTGATGTTACACCTATCCCTCACAATGGTTGTCGTCCGCCTAAGAAACGTCGCGTGTAACGCTAGACTTATTAATAGCGAACCCAATTTGCTGGAGAATAGAAAATGGCAAGATATATAGGTCCTAAACTCAAGCTGTCACGTCGAGAAGGCGTTGATTTAATGCTAAAGAGTGGCGTACGCGCTATAGAGGACAAATGTAAATTAGATCAAGTACCCGGTGTTCATGGAGCAAGACGAACTCGGCTTTCTGATTACGGCGTACAATTACGTGAAAAGCAAAAAGTAAAACGTTTATACGGCGTTTTAGAAAAGCAATTTAGAAATTATTACAAAGAAGCAGCTAGAATAAAAGGCGCAACTGGTTCTAACCTTCTTCAATTGTTGGAAATGCGATTGGATAACGTTGTTTACCGAATGGGATTTAGCAGTACTCGAAGCGAAGGTCGTCAATTAGTTAGTCACAAAGCGATTTTGGTTAATGGTAAAGCAGTTAATATTCCTTCTTACAAGGTTTTATCAAGTGATGTTATTAGCATTCGAGAAAAATCTAAGAAGCAAGCTAGAATCGTAGCTGCTTTAGAACTAGCAGCTCAAAGAGAGCGCCCTGTATGGGTAGAAGTTGATGATAAAAAAATGGAAGGTACATTCAAAAACGCGCCAGAGCGTGCGGATTTACCATCTGATATCAATGAAAACCTAATTGTGGAACTTTACTCTAAGTAAAACTGAGAGGATTAACTATGGGCAATGTCGCTGAACTTTTGACCCCGCGTCAGATTAAAGTGGAAAATGTTGGTGAGCGAAAAGCCAAAGTTGTGCTAGAGCCTTTCGAAAGAGGTTTTGGGCATACTTTAGGTAATTCGCTTAGACGTATCTTATTATCGTCTATGCCAGGCTGTGCCGTTGTAGAAGTAGAAATTGATGGTGTGTTACATGAATACACAACTATCGAAAACGTACAAGAAGATGTAATTGATATTCTTTTAAATCTTAAAGGTTTAGCAATTAAGTTAGAAGAGAAAGAAGAAGCTGTACTAATCCTACAAAAAAAGGGTGAAGGTGCAGTAACAGCTGCTGATATAGAAGAGCAATCAGGCGTTGAAATTATTAATCCTGAACATCACATTGCAACCTTAACTAAAAAAGGTTCTTTGAGTATGCGTTTGATAGTTAAAAGCGGTCGCGGTTATGAAACAGCTGCTTCAAGAAAATCAGATGAAGATGAAAGCTTAAGTGTTGGTAGATTGCAACTTGATGCATCATTTAGTCCTGTGAGAAGAGTCTCTTATGTGGTTGATTCTGCTCGTGTAGAACAAAGAACTAACCTAGATAAGTTAACCATTGATTTAGAAACAAATGGTACGGTTGATCCAGAAGAAGCGATTAGACGTTGTGCTACGATATTAGCGCAACAATTAGCTGCTTTTGTTGACTTACAAGACGAAAAACAAGCAGAGCCTGAACAGCAAGAGCCAGAAATTGATCCTATTTTGTTACGTCCAGTGGACGATTTAGAATTAACCGTTCGAAGTGCTAACTGTTTGAAAACAGAAAACATTCATTACATTGGAGATTTAATCCAACGTACTGAAGTTGAGTTACTTAAAACGCCAAATCTTGGTAAGAAGTCTTTAACAGAAATTAAAGATGTACTTGCATCAAGAGGATTGTCGCTAGGCATGCGCCTAGAAAATTGGCCACCATCAAGTATTCTTAACGAAATTTAAAAGCGATTTTTGCTTTAGAAGATTAAAACAAACCCTGCTTTTAGCAGGGTTTGTTTATATATGAGTTTTGCGCTAATAAGATAGCTCAAATAAAACTAACTACAAAAATAACAGTACTGGTTTCATCAAACTAAGGCTGTTTAACTGAAGGGTAAAACAATGCGTCATCGTAAAAGTGGTCGTCAATTAAATAGAAATTCAAGTCATCGTCAAGCGATGTTTAAAAACATGGCAGTATCAATGATCGAACATGAATTAATTAAAACAACTGTGCCAAAGGCAAAAGAGTTAAGAAGAGTCGTCGAACCGCTAATTACTTTAGCAAAAGAAGATTCTGTCGCGAACCGTCGTTTAGCTTTTGCTCGTACTCGTAGCAAAGCAGCAGTAGGAAAGTTATTTGACGAATTAGGCCCACGCTATGAAGATCGCCCAGGTGGATATTTGAGAATCATCAAAGCCGGTTTCAGAACTGGTGATAAAGCACCGATGGCTTATGTAGAGTTAGTTGATCGTCCGATTATTGAAGAAGAGGACGAAGAGCAAGAAGAAGAGTAGATATTACTTTTCACAATTAGATTAAAAAAACCGAGTTTGTCTCGGTTTTTTTATGTTGATTGAACTGCTCTTGAAATCTTAATGGTATGAATTCTAGTTACTATTTTTAACTTTAATTCGTGGCGGGTTGACCCACACTAACTGCACAGGGCTTGGCCCACGTTTAGCTTTCTCTTCCATTTTTTGTATTTTCGCCAAATCCAACTCCCAGCGATAATCATTTGAATTAGATTGCTTCTGATGAGCACATCCGCTAATAATAAAAACAGCTAACATAGAAAAATTTTTAAGAAGTTTCATTAAAATACCCTCGATTAATAAATGATCAAACTACCCTTAGAATGTAATTATTTAGTGCGACATATGTAATATTGAAATAAATTTAATCTTTGACGCGCAAAATTTCAAGTTTAATTTTTAATAAAAAAATCACTGCGTACCTATAACATGTTGATATTAAACAATTACTTTAAATTGAAAATAATGAAATAGTCTAATAAGTAATGTTTATATGCCTAAAAAGCATATATTCTATTTGTTAAATGGTGTAATGAGCAAATGGCTGACAAAATGGAATTACATGTTTAAAAGGTATGAAGGTAGATTGGATACCTACACTTCGCTTCATACAGGTATTTAATATTTAGAAACTGTATATCATTAAGTTGATTGCACAATCATAATAGAACATTCTCCTTTCAAAGGATTTATGTAATACCCCTATATAAAGTTAGTATTTATAGTTTAGTATTAGCTTGAATAGTTTATAAAATAAATCTGAGCACAGGGTTATTGATTATTCCAATACTGCTTAGCCCAATCTGCAGTCTTTTCCATTATTCTTTTAGAATTGACACTAACATTCC
>JBMYPE010000082.1:0-7170 GCA_049600015.1 Kangiellaceae bacterium | reverse complement strand
AATGAAATAAAAGAGTCGGGCAAAGTGCTCATAATATTTTCTGAACAAGCACCTAATTACTTGGATTTCGGATTGGCAGATCTAATATCACGACTCTCATCTATGCCTAATTATAAATTGAAGAAAATTGAAGACATCCAACTGCAAGAGTTTATTCAAACAAGAGCCAATAAAGCTGGCATGTATTTAAGTGATGAAGTTGCTACTTTTATAGTGAATCGTAGTGATAGAAGCGCACAAAATTTGAATAAAATTGTTAATACGCTTGATGAGCAGTCGCTTGCTCATCAACGTAAAATTACCATTCCCTTTGTAAAACAAATTTTAAATATTTAGTCTAAGCGGAACTCTTCACAATCTAGAACATTTACAGAAGACAAAATACAATCCTTGTGTGTATTAGCTCGAACCAGAATTCGGTCGATATAGAAATCTAACAATTGAAATTTAGATTTAATAAAAGCAGGTGACTGTGAAGAGGAGTAGGCTGCGGTGGTCATTTGCAAAAGAATTCCTGCAAGAGAAACGTAACCAGATAACATCATATAATCAAATGCAGCGGCTCCAATTTCTTCTGGGTTTTCCTGTCCTTTATTTGCGACTGTTTGTGTTAAATTTAACCAATCAGCTGTAAAAGTTTTAATCTTACCTGAGGCTTTATTGATTACGGTTGAAAAATAACTTGTGTCATCCAATTCTAAATTTAACGCGGCGTCACAATGAGCGTTAATGTCGGTAATCCATGATTGTAAAGACTTCCCTTTATCGCGAAGAATTTTTCGACCCAATAAATCGAGAGATTGAATTCCATTTGTTCCTTCATAAATTAAAGTTATGCGAGCATCTCTAACCTGTTGCTCAAGTTCCCACTCAGTTATAAAACCATGCCCTCCTAAAACTTGAACAGCATGATTAGTTGATTCGAAGCCTAACTCTGTCATCAAGGCTTTGCAAATTGGTGTGAGCAATCCTAGTCGACTCTCTAACTCTCCTTCAGGATCAGCGCCTGCTTTGACTTGATCAATTAGAGTTGAAACATAAAATGCTAGCCCTCTACAGCCCTCTATGATTGCCTTTTGGGTCATCAGCATACGTTTAACGTCGGGATGGACTATAATAGGATCTGCTGATTTTTCGGGGTATTTAGGGCCAGACAAAGATCGCATTTGCAGGCGATCTTTCGCATATTCTAGAGAAGCAGCACGAGATAAGTCTGCAATAGCATATCCCTGAGTTCCGGTTGCTAATCGCGCGGCATTCATCATGGTAAACATGTAACTTAAACCTTTGTTCTCCTCACCAATTAAATAGCCAGTTGAATTGTCAAAATTCATAACGCAGGTTGCAGATGCTTTAATACCCATTTTATGTTCTATCGACCCACAGGTCACATGATTGTCAGTCTCGTGATTAGTGTTTTTTAAAGCGGTCTCATCATCTAATATTTTAGGAACAATAAACAATGAAATGCCTTTTACTCCTTTGGGGGCGTCAGGTAACCTTGCTAGTACTAAATGAATGATATTATCTGACATGTCATGTTCGCCAGCAGATATGAATATTTTTGTCCCAGAGATTGAATAACTTCCATTTTCATTAGCTTTTGCGCTGGTTTTTAGTAATCCTAAGTCAGATCCACAATGAGACTCCGTTAAACACATTGTCCCAGTCCAGCGCCCGTGAACTAAGTTGGGCAGATATCTATTTTTTAGCTCTTCACTTCCGTGAGCCGATAAAGCAGATACAACACCGTGTGTTAAACCAGGATACATACTCCAAGAGGTATTAGCAGCAGCGGTCATTTCAGAAACAGAAATTGAAATAGAGGCGGGTAACCCTTGGCCACCATATTCAGTAGAGAAACTAAGAGATGCCCAACCTGACTCACAATAGGCTTTGTATGCTTCCTTGAAACCTTCTGGAGTGGTTACCTTTCCATTATCAAATCGGCATTCGGTTTGATCACCGCTATGGTTCAAAGGAGACAATTGGTTTTCCGCAAATTTTGCCGCCTCATCAACTATGGCATTCACTAATTCCGGATCACTTGCTTCGTTAAAACCTAAATTTTTATAAAGTTCTGTCACTTTTAGCCAGTCATGTAGAATGAATTTCATGTCTTCGATGGGAGCTTTATATTGGGGCATTGTTAATTTTCCGTTATAATTTTTCAGATTGTTGGTTATAGCAAATATAGCCGTTGGAACTAGAATCCAATCTAACTGGTCTGATAAGTAAGGTCAAGTATTTAGCGAACGAATGTTCGTTTTTTAATATATAAATTTGGTTGCTCAACAGTATGACTAAAATCTGCTCATTTGATGAAAAAATAACCACGCCTGCGTTTGCGGGTACATCAAGACTCTATGGTGAAATGGGGATGGCACGGTTGGCAAACATGCATGTCACTATTATTGGAATTGGAGGGGTGGGTAGTTGGTCAAGTGAAGCATTAGTAAGAACGTTTGTCGGAAACATTTGCTTAATTGATCTTGATGACATCTGCATTAGTAATATTAATAGACAAATTCATACCACAACTAATTCAGTGGGGCAGTTAAAGGTTGACGCAATGAAAGAGCGTTTGTTGAGCATAAATCCTAACTGCAATATTGAGACGAAGTTAGATTTTGTTAATAAAGAAAACCTTGAATCATTAATACCCAAACAAACTGACTATGTGATTGATGCAATAGATAATGCCAAAGTTAAAGCTCATCTGATTGCTTATTGCAAAAGAAATAGAATCAAAATTATTACAACTGGAGGAGCAGGTGGTCAAATAGATCCGTTAAAGGTTACTTGTTCGGACTTAAATAAAAGTTGGCAAGATCCTCTATCGGCTAAAGTAAGAAATGAACTAAGACGGAAATTTGGGTTTAGCCGAAATCCAAAAAGAAACTACGGAGTTCAATGCATTTATTCAACAGAGCAAATTAGGTACCCGAACGCAAATGGTGAGGTAAGCTACGCAAAACAAAAAGATAAAAATTCCAACAAGCTTGATTGCTCGCAAGGGTTAGGTGCTTCGGTGATGGTGACCTCTAGCTTTGGAATGATGGCTGCAGCCAACGTAGTTAATAACCTTTTGTCTGATATTAAACCAGTCGATTAGATTTCACTAACCAACCGCAAGACCATAAATAAACAGTTTTTATTCTAAACTAATCTCGTGTTAGCTTTTTGGGCCGTGATTATTGGTTGGTATTTGACCTGATTGATTAGCATGCCGAATATATAAAATAAGTTCATTTTCGGCTTCATGCTGTGACGCGAATGGTCCTTCTTCTTGATTCTCACGGGTCATAAACCACCATCCCTCTCCGGTATGGTAATATCTATCACTCCTAAACCAAGGACGAGCTGCTTCTCCTGCACGTGTACGCATATATTTCTCCTTTGCGATTAAATTATTCATTTACCACGACTGCTTCACATATTTTAAGTTAAATCTAGTAAATATTCACCATTTATTAACAAAATCTTACGTAAAACAAAAGATTTATATTGCAATAAACTAATTCAAACCTTGTGACCGATTTGCTACTATTAGCGAGTTCAAATCAAAACCCATTGATAATAATAATTATCTTTAAAGATATCATTAAAGTAAAAAGGAAATAGCCTCCGTGAGCGCCATAGAAATTCCAGGTTATAAGATAATAAAAACATTAGGCGTTGGTGGTCAAGCGACCGTATATCTAGCTATTCAAGAAGGGTTTGATAGGGAAGTCGCGTTAAAAGTCATGTCTCCAGCTCTAGCGGCAGATCCTACCTTTGGAGAACGGTTTATTCGAGAAGCAAAAATTGTTGCAAAGCTTGCTCATTCTAGAATTGTGACCGTTTTCGATGTTGGTGAGAGTGGTAATTTTTATTATCTTGCAATGGAATATATGCGAGGAAAAGAATTAAAAGCAAGAATTTCAGCTGGGTTAAAAACCAAAGAAGCGCTCACAATAATCGCTAAACTAGCAGCAGCATTACATTTTGCCCATGAAAAAGGTTACATTCACCGAGATGTAAAATCGGAAAATATTCTATTCGATGAGAATAACCAACCTGTATTGACAGACTTCGGTATTGCGAAAGCATCTAACTCTTCGACTCAGATGACTCAAACAGGAAAACTGATCGGAACCCCCGAATATATGAGCCCGGAGCAGTGTCGCGGGAAAAAGCTAGATGGCCGTTCTGATCTTTATAGTTTAGGAATTATTTTGTTTGAAATGATGACGGGCAGCGTTCCTTTTACCGGTGAAGACTCAGTCAGTATTTGTATAAAACACGTCACTAAACCGGTTCCACAATTACCAGCCAGATTGAATCATTTGCAATGGATTATTAATTCATTACTCGATAAAAATCCTAATGCAAGATTTCAAACTGGTCAGGAATTGGCTGACGCACTTAAAGAATTTATAGTGACAGGCAACCAAACAACGACTTCTGGAAGCGTCTCTCGAGTCTCTGATGGTGTTGCTAAAACTGTGATATCGAAAGTGGTCAACCAACCTACGAGAAGAGACGATTTTGATGATGAAGACTTTGAACTAAGTGATGAGTTTAACCTCGACCAAAGAATTAACGTCGCACCAGAAACAAAAAGTAAAATCCCACTAGTTTTAACATTACTTGTGATAATTGGTGTAGGTGTTGCGGCTTATTTTAATCAGAATAAATGGTTATCACAATTTAAAGAAATGGTCAGTATTCCTTCCTCGCCTTCGAAAACAGTCGCATCAAAAACAGCACCGAAAAAGCCTGCTAAAATCGAGTCAGAACAAACATCTACTCCAACGGAGGAAATTGAATCTTCCCAGTCGACTTTATTACCTAATGACAAGAATGAGCAAAAGGTATCACGGGAAAACGCAGATACGAGTGATGAAGTTACCAATGAAGAAGAGGATATTGAGGCTGTTGATCGAGTCAGCCAATTAATTCAAAGAGCGGATACACTCGCACAATACACACCGCATGAATTAAAAGATATTGAACAAGCTTTAGATAACTTAACCACAGCTAAGTCACTTGATCCAACTAATGAAAATGTCACAGTGACTCGAGGGAATATCATTCAAATTGCGTTAAACGAAGCCATTGCTACTGCTAATGCTAATAAATTTAATGCGGCAAATGATTGGATAAAGTTAGTTGAAATTGCCGATAGAGATAATAGGTTGCTGCCCGAAACCAAAAACAATGTCGCTGAAATAAAATCAAAATACGAACAAGATTTGGCGAAACGAGAAGAAGATGCTAAGAATTTGAAAATATTTTTAGACAAAGGCATTGCTAGTTACAAGAAAGGACGGTTAGGCGCTCCAGAGAAAGATAATGCGGTATATTATTATAAAGCAGCGTTAAAAATAGAACCGGAGAATCAGCAAGCATCTGATGGTTTGCGTTCAGTGTCTAAAAAGTATTTGGCTCTTATTGAACAAGCAATTAAGGTCAAAGAATTTAGCAAAGCTAGGCGTTATGTGGTTAGTTTAAAAAGTATTCCGAGAGACATGACAGAAGATATTGATATACCAAGCTTAGACTCAAAGGTCACCAAAGCTAAAAATATTCACACTGCAAATGTTCAGGAAAGAAAAAGATTAGCTGCGATTGCAGAAAAAGAGCGGTTAGCGGAAGAGGCGAGACAAGCTAAAAGAGCTGATCCACTAATTTTAATGCAGCTTAATAGTAACCTACAATCCGCAAAACAATTATTTGATGAAGGTAATTTAGTGACTCCGTACGGAAACAATGCATTGGAGAGATATGAAGCCGTTTTAAAAATTGATCCAAAGGACGAAGAAGCATTGATTGGAATTCAAGCTATAGAATCAACAATCATACAAAATTTGGATGTTTCTATTTCAAATAATATTAAAAGTGAAGCAACAAAATGGTTGGATGCACTCAGCATTCTTAAGCCGGAAGATGGTCGAATTCCAAACTATACTGAAAAACTAAATGCGATAGAAGACTTGTTACCCAGTGAATTAGGTTCGCCTACTATAGATTCTACAGAAAATAACTTGTCCGTTGATGGGGTGCCCGTTGAGAACGAAGAAACAGCTCCCTCTCAAGGAGCAATTGAAGACGAAACAAATGAGCAAAATTCTCAAACTGACGGTTCAGATAATGACGGTTCTGATATTTAGATCTGCGGCAAAATTACTTTAATTCAAAAATTAATATAAGAGAAAATGTTATGAAAGGAAACTTAATCAATATTTCAATCGTGGTATTCCTAAGTTTACTAATGGCGTGTGGTGGTGCAAAAAAAGCTGTTATTTCACAAGCGGACATATCTAATGCAGAGAGTAATGGAACGCTTGAAGCCTTGTACACAAAAATTGGCAAAACGATTCAAGAAAGTTCGGGCTCTAGTAAAAAGGAAGCAATAGCAATCCAGTCTAAAATTGTGGAGCGGCTGGTCGCTTCTTATAGAGAAAAAATGGAAAGCAGCTTAGCTAATAAAACAGAATTTGACTTAGTCTCCCGACAAAATCTTTCGGCAATTATGAATTTAATTTCACCTGTTAAACAGTGGAGTGAAGAAGCCTTTAACTCATTTAAAAAGCAAGTCTCATTCGAACAGCAAAGTACCGACAATGCGATCGCAAAAGCAAATAGGCTGGCCGGTGAAAATGCTAGTCAATTGGATGTCAAGTTAAGTTATTTGAAAAAAGCGGCTCTCTTGGCTGGAGAAAATGAGCCAGAAAACGAATTATTCAATAAAACTAAAGCGGATGATTTGGAACAATTATCTAAAGATGGCAGAGAAGCTTTTAAGAAAAGGATGTTTAATACTGCCATTCAAAAAGCGCAGATGGGGTTAACCATAGACGAAGGAAACATCGGATTTGAATCGCTACTGGCTCAAGGAGAAGCGTCTTTATTTGAACAAAAATTTAACGAAGCATTACAAAATGGAAAACCTGAAGTGGCATACAACGCTTTGTTAGAGGTTGCCGATAAACCGATTATGTTACAGATAAAGAAAAAGATGGGACGTAATATTCTGCTTTTAGCTAATTACTTTGCAAACAATGCACAAGTTGCATATAAAAAGGGTGATTTTTATTTAGCTTACAGTGAATTCAAGAGAGGGCGAGACATTCAAGAAAAACTGTCAGCGTCTAATAAGGGATTTATCCAAGAGAAAGCCTTTTT
>JBMYPE010000081.1:0-7196 GCA_049600015.1 Kangiellaceae bacterium | reverse complement strand
ATAAACTGGTCAATATGGATTTATGCTGTTGCATCTGAAAGAATAATTGATGCAAGTTTTGGATATTTTATAATGCCAATTATAAGTGTTTTATTGGGATATATTTTTTTTAAAGAAGAATTAAATAACAAAAGAATTCTTTCTATATGTTTGGTATCTATTTCAATATGATGACTGAGCATCTCTTTGACCTGATCAACAATGTGATTCACTTGGTTTAAATCATCATAACGAATGCCAAAGGTTTCATAAATACGACGATTACTCATGCGTGAAGGGTTTTCTACTGTGATGCTGTTAAATATGGCATTGGGAACATACAAAGGTCTTTTATCAAATGTTCTTATACGGGTTTGACGCCAACCAATGTATTCCACTGTGCCTTCAATGTCTCTATCATTGGAACGGATCCAATCACCAACAGAAAAAGGTCTATCGAGGTAAATCATTAAGCCGCCAAAAAAATTAGCTAATAAATCCTTGGCCGCAAAACCAATGGCTATGCCTCCTATTCCACCAAAAGCTAATACCGCACTAATACTGACTCCTAAATTTTGTAAAACTAGTAATACAGTGGTAATGGCAACAGATACTCGCAATAATTTGCTAATCGCTTCTATTGTGGATTGATCTATTTTGTCATCTTTATTTCGATCTTTATTAGATTCTTGAATATTAACTTCTGCGTTTCTTATCAATCGTAATAAACACCACGATATCAAAATGACTATGTAGACATCTCTATACGAATCATCTAAATTAAAACCAAGATAGTATTTTGTAATAATCCAAGCACCTATCCCCCAAATCAAATAACTAATCGGACGTGAAACCGCAGCACCTAATGAGTCGTCCCAAACATTTTTCGTTTTCTTTAGTTGAATCTCTATTCGTGCATAGATTCTTCGCCAAATAAAATTAATCAACATAGTCGCCAAAACAACCAAAAATACTTTTAATATAATAGTGTTGTCACCCAACTCGCTGGTGAGCCACTTTTCTATTGCTTCCATTAATTTTTTCTCATCTTAAAAGTTGTTCTATTCTTAAAAACCTTTATTTTTGTATACTGCGTTAGTGATCTAACTTCTATTCAAAGCCATTTTCTTTACGCCAACCTTCGTCAACAAACTTGGTCAAATAATTTCTGATTCCGTCAGGTAAAATAACCACACAGTTCTGACCTTTCTTTAATTGAGTAGCTTGTTGCATCATCGCCATTATCGCAGTACCCGAAGATCCACCAACCAATAAACCTTCATCTTTCATCAGTTGGCGAGCAAATTTAAACGACTCTGTATCGTTTGTTTTTACCCACACATCCACTAAGTCTCTATCTAGAACTTCTGGAATAAAATCATAACCAATGCCTTCTACATGATAAGGCTTTATTTCCTCAGGTCCTGCTAATAGTGATCCTTCGGGATCAGCACCAACAATAATTACTTTTGGGCATTTCTCTTTAATTCTCTTGGCAATTCCCGAAAGGGTTCCGCCAGTCCCTACACCAATAATCACCATATCTACGTCATCATTTAGGTCATCTAAGATTTCTTGCCCGGTTCCAAAATAATGAGCTTCAGGATTTGACATGTTGCTGTACTGATCAAGGATATGCGCGTTATCTAATTCTTTTTGTAATTTCTTGGCGATTTCTATGTGAGAATCAGGATCATCCCATGCTGCCTCCGTTGGGGTACGAATAATCTCAGCGCCCAACGCCTCTAAAACGACTTGTTTTTCCTTACTCATCTTTTCTGGCATGGTAATGACTATTTTATATCCTAGCGAAGCACCAGCTAGTGCCATTCCAATACCGGTGTTTCCACTGGTCGCTTCAATCAAGGTATCGCCTCGCTTTATTCTTCCGGATTTCTCGGCATCTAATATCATTTGCCGTGCAATTCTATCTTTAGTTGACCCACCGGGGTTCATAAACTCACATTTAGCGAACACATTACACTCTAAGTTTTTTGCAATGTTGTTTAATTTTACCAATGGTGTTTTGCCGATTGTTTCTACGATATTGTTATAAATCATAAAGTTTCTCTAAATAGACTCATTATTTCAAAGCGCCATATTCTACCTGTTTTAACTTTAAGTATGTACTAGACAGGAAGTTTAAATGAATTAATTTTATTTGATTAAACGCACACTATTTCAATCAAAATACTTGCAATAACTGAAACACACCATATAATGACGATTCGTCACGTGACGTTTCGTCATTTATAAACTATTGAGATGATTAAAATTTAATGAGTCCTCGCACGATATCTAATAAAGAATTTAACGCAAGGGAATTAGAGCTTATTACCTTAGCTCGCTCCTTAGTCGAAAATGATTGCCTTACCACTTTGACCATCGACAAACTTGTTTCAGAATCTCGATACTCTAAAGGCACCATATACAAGCATTTTGATAGTAAAGAAGATTTACTCATGGCTATTTGCAATACCAGCATGAAAGAAATGCAACAAATGTTTATGAGAGCATTAGAGTTTAAAGGAAATAGTAGAGAAAAAGTTTTGGCCGTTATGGTCTCATATGTCATTTGGGCGAAACTCCACCCTTCCCAATTGTTTGCCGTTTTGGCGGCTCATTCGCCTAGCGTAGCTGCATGTTGCTCTAATGAAAGAAACGAAAAGCATAAAGAACATGAAGCGAGTTTAATGGGTTTAATGAACCGTCAAATTGAAAAAGCAATTGAATCAGGTGACCTTGTGCTGCCCGAAAATATGCTAGTAGAGCAAGTCACCTTTTCTATGTGGTCTGCATCTTGGGGTGCAATGGCATTGATCATGAGCAAAGGCGATTCAGTAAAGCTAGGTCCAATGGTTTTAGAGCGAGAGTCCTTTACTAACGCGCGATTAATTCTTGATGGTTTTGGTTGGAAACCATTATCAAAAGAACTGAATTACAAAGAAACCATAAAAAAAATTACCGAAGAAATATTTTCTCCAGAAATCAGTGAACTAAATAAAATGGGAACACCGTTTTTATATATCTAATTTAATTTAGTTTTTAGCAATCAAAGCATTAGTAACACCTAAAGAGATTTAATCATGGAAAGCTATTCAAATTTTATTTTAAAAAACAAATGGGTTGTTGTGTTCTTATCACTTATTCTTGTGGCTATTGCAGGAATGGGCACGGAAAAACTGAAATTTAGAAGTGAATACAAAACATTTTTTGAAGAAGACAACGTACAACTTACTAACTTCCTTGGACTTCAAGATATCTATAGTAAAAGTGATAACGTGGCATTTATTGTCGCACCAGCTAACGGCAATGTGTTTACGCAGGAGACTCTTACTGCAATTTGGGAGTTAACCAACGAAGCATGGTTCATCACACATAATTCTCGTGTTGATTCTATCACCAACTTTCAATATAGCTACGCTGATGGTGATGAACTCATTATTGAAGATTTACTTTTAGAAGCAGATATGTTGAATTCGGAGAAAATCGATTTAATTAAATCGGTTTCTCTTTCTGAGCCAATCCTACGTAAAAAATTGATCGCAGAAAGCGGTGTTGCTAGTGTGGTTAATGTGACAATTAGAACACCCGGAATTGATAGAACGAAGGAAATACCCGAAGTCGCAAACTCTGCACGGGAAATTAGAGATCAATTTGCAGAAAAATATCCAAACATAAAATTTATGCTGTCTGGAATGGTAATGATGAATAATAGCTTTCCAGAATCTGCAAAAGCAGACGCTTCAATTCTTATACCAATAATGTTAGCCGTTGTAATTTTTGCGGTTGGTATTTTATTGAGAACTTTTGTCGGCACATTTGCCACTTTGATTGTAATTCTATTGAGCATAGTTGGTACGATGGGTGTTTGGGGTTGGTTAGGTGGATATATCACAGGGCCTAGCTCTAGCTCTCCAACTGTTATTTTAACTCTCGCAGTTGCCGACTGTGTACATATCTTATCAACCTTTTATTTTAATATGCGTCAAGGAATGGAAAAATCACTCGCGATAAAAGACAGTTTACGAGTGAATTTTCAACCCATATTTTTAACCAGTATCACTACAGCAATTGGTTTTTTAACCATGCTGTTTTCCGATGCTCCACCATTTGGTCATTTGGGTATGATGGTTGCGATTGGTGTTACTCTGGCCTTTTTATTCTCAGTCACAATTTTTCCAGCGTTGCTGGCGATATTACCGGTTAAAGTAAAAACTCGCACAATAGCTAAAAAAGATTCAATGGACAAACTCGCTGATTTTGTAATCGGTAACCGAAAATGGTTATTACCTTTTTCAACGGTTATTATCCTCGGCTTCGCGTCATTCATTACCACCAATGAACTAAATGATGACTTTGTAAAATATTTTGACGAACGTGTTCCTTTCCGACAATCAACGGACTATATGCAAGAAAATCTATCCGGTATGACAATGATAGAACTGTCAATTGATTCCAAAAAAGAAAGTGGAATCAATGATCCCGAGTATTTAAAATTTGTTGCTGATATGGCTGAGTGGCTAAGAACATTGCCGGAAACTGATCACGTCAATACTATTACTGACACATTAAAACGTCTCAATAAAAATATGCATGCTGACGATCCTTCTTGGTACAAACTACCAGAGGAACAAGAACTAGCAGCACAATATTTGTTGTTGTATGAATTATCTCTTCCACAAGGATTAGATGTTAATAATCAATTAAATGTTAAGAAATCATCAACCAGAGTAATAGTTACTTTTGAAAATTTAACTTCTAATAAAACTATAGAGATGGAAAACAAGATCAGAGACTATTTTGATAAACAAAATACAGAATACGATTTAGTTTTAGCTAGCCCATCACTTATGTTCGCACACATAGGACAATCTAATATTATTAGTATGTTAATGGGCTCTTCAATGGCTCTTATTTTCATCTCAGTTTTATTAGGGTTCGCATTAAAGTCATTTAAGTTTGGCTTAATTAGTTTATTACCCAATCTTATGCCTGCAGCGGTCGGCTTTGGTATGTGGGGTTTATTTGTCGGTGAGGTTGGTTTAGGCCTGTCGGTTGTTATGGGCGTTACGCTTGGGATTATTGTCGATGACACGGTTCATTTTTTGAGCAAATATGTTCGAGCTAGAAAGGAGAAAAACTTAAGCTCAGAAGATGCAATTCGTTACAGTTTTTCAAGTGTAGGAAAAGCACTGTGGATTACTACTATGGTCTTAGTAGCGGGATTTGGTGTTATGGCCACTTCAACTTTTAAAGTTAACGCAGATATGGGTTTGTTAACAGCCGTCACAATTTTGATGGCACTAATAATAGACTTCTTCTTCTTACCACCATTGTTAATGTTACTAAAAGGGAAAAAAGGTAACGAATAATTTCCCAATTTTAACATTTTATAAAATTTATTTGTCATTTTCGAATCTAAGGAGAGTTTAATGAAACTCATAAACAATAAAACAATTTTCACTATCGCTGTTTCACTAATGTCAGCTTTTGTGATGACTTATACTAGTCAAATTTTCGCCGGTGAAGCAGAAGATAAAGGTCTAGAGATATCAATAAAATCGAAGCGTTCAGATGATGGATGGACTGACCAAACTGCTAATTTAGAAATGATCTTAAAAAACCAACATGGCGAAACATCCACTCGAAAGATGCACCTAAAAGCGATTGAACAAGCTACGGATGGTGATAAAAGCCTTATGGTTTTTGATTCACCTAGAGATGTTAAAGGAACATCGTTTTTGAGTTTCTCTCATATAGAAGGTAATGATGATCAATGGCTTTATTTACCAGCGCTAAAGAGAGTGAAACGAATTTCCTCTAGAAATAAATCCGGTTCTTTTATGGGTAGTGAGTTTTCATTTGAAGATTTAACATCTTTTGAAGTTGAAAAATTCACCTACAAATATGTTAAAGATGAAATGATTGATGGTGAAAACTGTTGGGTTATTATTCAATATCCAACGGACAAGTATTCTGGATATAAAAAACGAGTCGTCTGGATTGACCAATCAGAATATAGATTAAGAAAAACAGATTTTTATGACCGACGAGATACTTTATTAAAAACATTAACTTTTAGTAACTTTCATCAGTATTTAGAAAAACACTGGAGAGCACAAAAATTAGTAATGGTAAATCATCAATCTGGCAAGAGCACAATATTAAATTACACAGCCTATGATATTGGAGTTGGATTAAATGAAAAAGAATTTAATAAAAATGCTTTAAAACGAGCACGTTAATTGAAAACTCAATTTTAATGTAATTACAAGCTAAATAAAATCCGAATCTTAGTAATTAACTAGAGAATATAAATGTTAAAAAAGTTTCATCATCCTACGATGTTTTGCCTCCTAGTGGGGCATTTTTTTATTACTTTGTTATCTTCAACTATTGTTCAAGCGAACGAGTTCGAAGTTCGGGGAAACTTCGAAATTCAAGGACGATTTTTCTATGAAGAGGCTTTAAATCCAAAGCAACATGATCAGCAATTATCTTTAGCTGCTGCTCCTGAATTTTTTTGGAGCTGGAATGATGATCGAGATAGTTTAGAATTCGTACCCTCTGCAAGAGTTGATCAGTATGACAATGAGCGAACACATTTTGATATTCGAGAGTTAAGTTGGGTGCATGTTGGCGATGACTGGGAAACAAGAATTGGTATACGTAGAGAATTTTGGGGTGTCACCGAGTTTCAACATTTAGTTGATATTATTAACCAAAGTGACTCTGTTGAAGATGTAGACAATGAAGATAAATTGGGGCAACCCATGTTAAACCTTTCATTGGTCAAAGAGTGGGGAATTATTGACATTTACCTTCTCCCCTACTTTAGAGAAAGAACATTTGCTGGGAGTGAAGGAAGACCAGGGATTCCATTCGTAAATTCTGATCGTCCGTTATACGAATCGAATGACAAAGAAAAACATATAGATTACGCATTACGATGGTCACATTCAATCAATGAGTTCGATATCGCATTATCATGGTTTGAAGGGACAAATAGAACACCTAGTTTAATTCCATCCATCAACGCTCAGGATGAATTTCAATTGATTCCTTTTTACAATCAAATAAAACAACTAGGTGTTGAACTTCAGGCGAGTTTAGAGTCAAGCCTATTAAAATTGGAAGTGATTCATAATGATAATAATCAAAAAGGTTATTGGGCATTGCAAGGCGGCATTGAATATAGCCAATATGGAATTTTT
>JBMYPE010000080.1:0-7292 GCA_049600015.1 Kangiellaceae bacterium | reverse complement strand
ATCTGATTCAAGCAAAAAACAATGAGGAAAAGATCAATTGTGTTTTAATTGATGAAGCGCAATTTTTAGCCAAACAACAGGTCTTTCAACTGGGTAGAGTGAGTGATCAACTCAATATTCCTGTTTTAGCTTATGGGCTGAGAACTGACTTTCAAGGTGAACCATTTGAAGGCAGTAAATATTTATTGGCGTGGTCAGATAACTTAAAAGAGTTGAAAGCAATTTGTCATTGCGGTAGCAAAGCGACAATGGTTTTACGATTGGATGAGTCCGGAGAGGTTATCACGCAAGGTATGCAAGTCGAAATTGGGGGCAATGACCGATATGTCTCAGTTTGTCGCGACCATTTTCATAAGAGTTTTTTTGAAGGTAACAAGCGCTCTAACTCTTGAACTGAAGTAAATCAGTAAAAGTACTCCCTTGCTTTACTCTATATCCTAAATTTGTTTTGTCTGTAGAAGAATTATTGATAGTGGAAATGACAATCGATATCATACTCAAAAATAAAATGAATAAATCGCTCAAAAATCAGCAACAAAGTCTGAATCGCGATGCCTTGTTTGGTGATGGATTTTTTACCACGCTAGTCATCGAGAATGGAAATGTTCTAAACGAATCACTGCATATCCAGCGTTTAAACGAATCGGCAAAAAGGCTAAAATTTAATCACTGGAATAGTGATACTTTAGTCACTCAATTAAAAAGTCTCGCGGAGGCTAACCCAAATTCAATTGTACGAATTAATTGTAGTCGAGTTCAAAAAGAAAGAGGTTACGCTTTTCATTCAAACTCTCACACTCAATGTGAATTTATGATTCACCCTCTAATCAAAAAGACGAGTCAAGCTTGCGAGTTAAGAATCGCAGAAACACCTATTTCCGTCAATTCAATGCTTGCTGGTTTGAAGCATATTAATCGGTTGGATAATGTTTTGGCCGCAAGCGAGTGCCAAACCGCTGAGCAAGAAGTGTTGATGTGTCACAATGACAGAGTAATTAGCGGCAGTCGTAGTAATTTATTTGTTAAACTAGATGGAGGGTGGTTCACTCCGACCATTAGTGACTGCGGAATAAAAGGAATCATGCAAAATGTTGTCTTAAAGACAATGAAAGAGTTAGGTGTTCAATGTGAATTTAAAAATATTTATAAAAATGATTTAGAAAAAATGTCCGCTGCTTTTGTGACTAATAGTATTCTTGGTATCTGGCCTGCAAAGTCTTTTCAGAAACCTAGCGGAAATTCGATTTCCAATTTGGATTTGAATTGTGTGATGGACCTTAAAAAACGGTTAAAACTGTAACTAAAAGTATGAGTGTTTTAAAAGATAAAAAATTAATATTACGATATGTTTTTGGAGTATCACTTCTTTTCTTTTTCTTAACGGTTTATTGGTTTTGGTTGGAGTATAGAAGTTTTCAAAAAACAGAACTTAGCTTTCCAAATCAAGAAAATAAATTTGATTTAAAGGCTGGTTGGGGCGTAGGTCACCTTGCACACCATTTAGAATCTGAAGGAAAAATTGATTCGTCATTGTATTTTAAGCTTCTCGCAAAGCAGTATCCAGAATATACCAAATTTAAAGCGGGGGAATATTTAATTCCGAACAAGTTAAAACCAATGGAGTTGTTAAAAATACTCACAGATGGTGAGGTGATTCAATACCCGTTTCAAATAATTGAAGGGCAGAACAAATGGGAAATATTAGGAAACCTAATTAATCAGAAAGGAAATTTAAGATTAGGGTTACAAGGGAATAATAATGACAAAGCTCGGCTAGAAAAATATTTAATTGATGAGTTAGATATTAAGTCTGATACGATTGAAGGTTGGCTTTTTCCAGACACTTACAATTATTCAAAAGGTGATAGCGCATTATCTTTAGTTGCTCGCTCAGTTAGAGATATGAAAAATGCACTCGAACAAGAATGGGAAAACAGAGAAGACGGATTGCCATTAAAAACACCTTACGAAGCACTTATTTTGGCATCAATCATTGAGAAAGAAACCGGCGTAGTCGCTGAAAGAGAGAGGATTGCCGGTGTTTTTATAAGGCGGTTACAAAAAGGCATGAAATTACAAACCGATCCTACCGTCATATATGGAATTGGAGAGCATTTTAATGGAGATATCACATGGAAGGATTTAAAAACAAAGACACCTTATAATACTCGCATCATTAAAGGGTTACCGCCAACACCCATCGCGTCACCCAGTCGTGCATCAATTCATGCCGCGTTGCATCCTGCAAAAGAAGAGGCTCTATATTTTGTCGCTGATGGCTCTGGTGGTCATCATTTTAGCAATACCTTGAGAGAACATAACAATGCTGTTAAACGCTGGTTAAAAAAGGAAAAATCAAATTAAATGTCTGAAGAATTTAATAATAAAACGAAACCTCTTTTTATTTCTTTAGAGGGTAGCGAGGGCGTTGGAAAAACCACCAGTCTTAATTATATTAAAAATATAATAGAATCTTTAGGACATCAAGTGATGGTGACTAGGGAGCCAGGTGGTACGCCGTTGGCTGAGGAGATCAGAAATCTACTTTTGAACAAACGCGAAGAAGAGGTGGACGCCAATACAGAATTATTATTAATGTTCGCCTCGAGAGTTCAACACATTGAACGAGTCATTAAGCCAGCTTTAGCTAAAGGTATTTGGGTGATCAGCGACAGATTTGTTGATGCAAGTTATGCCTATCAAGGTGGCGGTAGAGGATTGGGCTTTGATAGAATTGAGAGCTTAGAAAAATGGAGTATGGGTGACTTTTTACCTGACCTAACTTTGTTGTTGGATATGTCGGTAGAGGAGGGGATGGCTAGAACTCGTTTAAGAGGAGATTCTGACCGGTTTGAAGATGAAAAAATTACCTTTTTTAAAACTATTCGAAAGGCTTATTTAGAGCGCGCACAAAGATCCCAAGGCCGAATCAAAATAATAGATGCTTCACCCTCTCAACAGGTTGTGCAGGACTCGATTAAAAAAGAATTAGATTTATGTCTGTAGAAGAAAATTCGACGATGGAACTAAAACTTAGCCCGCTGGATTTTTGGCTGACGGATGCTTTTAAAAATTTGCAATCGACCTTTCACCAAAAAAAATTTCCGCATGGACTCCTGATCAACGGAGCGAGCGGTTTTGGTCAGCTGAAATTAGCTAATGCTTTAGCGGCCAGTTTGCTTTGTGAAAACACCTTTGAGTCTGAATTCATGAAACCTGACAGCGTGGCCTCTTCAGAATTCGACGATCGGTTGAGTGAAGCATGCGGCAAATGTAAATCATGTCTACTGTTAAAAGCAAACACCCACCCAGATTTTAATTTAGTAGAAAGATTGATTGAAAAAGGAAAACTCAAGCAAAATATTAGTATTAACCAAATAAGAGAACTCTCTCAGAAATTATTACAAACATCCCAGCTACAAGGTTGGCGAATCGCTATTATTAACTCGGTTGAGCACATGAACATAGCGTCCTTTAATGCACTTTTGAAAACTTTGGAAGAGCCAGGTCAAGGAACACTTATGATACTAATCAGCAATGGTTTAGGAAAAGTGCCAGCGACTATCAAAAGCCGAACTCAAGTATTAAATTTAAGTGCAAATAAAGACAAAAGTTTGCATTGGCTTAATCAACATTTGTCTGAAAATTCTAGTTCGGTGAGCAATGAGCAAGTAAATTCCGCATTAGAAAACTGTTATGGCGCACCCTATGCTAGTCTAAATTTCATACAAGCAGGACTTCAAAATTTATATTATGAGTACTTTAAAGATTTAGATGCCGTTTTGTCCAATCAGTTGACGGTAAATGATGTCTTGGTAAAATATAAAGAACATATGATAAATATTACTGGATGGACTGCTAATTACTTTCATCACGTGAGTAAATGTCTTGTTCAAACAACTAGTCCACAATACAAACAAGTGTCTCAAATCAAGGTATCATCGATATATGATAAATTAGTCACCTTAAATCGTGCGCAAACATCGGGAAGTAATCTACAATTAAACTTGCAACTTGAGGCTATTTTGATTCATTGGTTTGAATTAGGCAGAAAAATAGTCCATTATTCAAATAGATAGAGTATTAGAACTAGAGATAATCAATGGCTGGACCTGCTTCCCCACCAAAAGGTGGAATTTTACAATTAACCATAAAAGATAAGGGCGCTTTGTACGCAGCTTATATGCCATTTATACAAAATGGCGGCCTTTTTATTCCGACGAATAAAAAGTATGCAATTGGCGATGAAGTTTTTATGTTGTTAACTTTGATGGATGACGGTGATCGATTACCCGTTGCAGGTAAAATCGTATGGATCACACCTAAAGGTGCCCAAGGTAATAAAGCGAGCGGGATTGGCGTGCAATTTAGTGAGCAAGATAAGGGCGCAACTAAAGGTAAAATTGAAACACACTTAGCGGGCGTTTTAGAGTCAGACCGAATAACTCATACCATGTAATGGTGTAGTTTCTTCACTATTTAATACACTGTGTATAATTTCTACTCGAACCAACAAGCGATATCGCGAAAAACTCAAGACCTTCCCTCATGTTAACCGACTCCCATTGCCATCTCGATCGAATCGATCTAGCACCATTCGACAATCAATTTGAAAAAGCGATTAAAGCAGCAAATGAACGTGGTGTTTCACAGTTTCTGTGTGTCGCCATAAATGCAGATAATCAACAAGAAGTGATCAAGATAGCTGAGTCACATCCTAATATTCATGCATCTGTTGGAGTCCACCCTTTGTATACGGAAGGCGAAACAGCTAGCGTTGAGTCCTTAGCATCTGCGAGTCAGCACGAAAAAGTAGTGGCGATAGGTGAAACAGGATTAGATTATTTTTATGCTGAAGGAAGTAAACAACAACAAATTAGCCTTTTTAAAACTCATGTACAAGCCGCTGTGGATGTAAATTTACCGCTCATCATTCATACAAGAGATGCCAGACAAGACACTTTGGATATATTAAAAGAGGGGAATGCCGATAAAGTAGGTGGCGTTTTACACTGCTTTACCGAGTCATTAGCGATGGCTGAGTCCGCAATGGAAATGGGTTTTTATATTTCTTTTTCAGGAATAGTGACTTTTAATAATGCTGACAAGCTAAGAGACACTGCTAAAAAGATTCCGCTGAATAGGATATTAGTGGAAACTGACAGTCCTTATTTAACACCAAAACCATATCGCGGAAAACCCAATTCTCCCATGTATGTTGCAGATGTGGCTAAATTAGTCGCTGAAATTAGAGGCGAGGATTATGAAACATTTTGCAGAGCGACTAGCGAGAATTACGAGCGGTTATTTTTGTCAAAGGCTAGATAGCTGAAATCCATTTATCCCGAGTTCAGGTAACTCAGATCGAATTTTTAGCTTGAACTTTATTGTGAGACAAAAAAATCCCAGGCTCTATTAAGAAGACCTGGGTAGGGGAAGTAACTTTTAATTAAAAGTTTGCATCTATAAGATAAAACTAACAACCAGAAATATATTTCATAGGGGAAAATCAATTTCTAATATTAAAGATAGTTCAGATTTCTAATTTTGCAAATTTATTTTACAAATTACTTCACTTTTCATAAAAAAATGAGGTATCCCGGCTATTTAGATGCCGCAGCAATTCGACGTCTCGCTAATTCATCAGCCACAATATTGGTCGTTTTTTGCTCAGAGTCTGCGATCTCAAAAACTTCCAAAAGAGTGCCGTATATTTCATCAACTTTATTTAGAGCGTCTTGCTTACTATATTCTTTACCCTCAGTTTCAAAAGAAACATTAATAATGCCACCAGCATTGATAACGTAGTCAGGTGTATAAAGAATTCCTTGTTTCTTAAGTTGTTCGCCGTGTTTATCTTGTGCTAATTGATTGTTAGCTGCACCCGCGACTATGCTACATTTTAGCTGTGGCAATGTGACATCATTCAATGTTGCCCCAAGAGCACAAGGTGCGTATATATCAACGTCTTGAGAATAAATATCATCAGTACTGACAAATTTTGCACCTAAATTATTAACCACTCTATCGATGGACTCTTTATTGATATCGGTCACAATTAGCTCTGCGCCTTCATTTTTAAGGTGTTCGCATAAATAATAGCCAACATGTCCCAATCCTTGAACAGCAATCTTAAGTCCAGATAAGTCATCACGACCTAATCGATGTTTCGCGGCAGCTTTCATGCCTTTGTAAACACCATAAGCAGTAACCGGTGAGGGGTCGCCACTTCGCCCTTCTAGGCCAACCACATGATTAGTCTCTTTGTGCACAATTGCCATATCATTCGGGTTTATTCCAACGTCTTCTGCAGAAATATATTGTCCATTCAAGTTTTCAATAAATCGACCAAATGCTCTGAAAAGTGCCTCTGATTTCATTGTTCGAGAATTTCCGATGATGACAGATTTACCACCCCCCATTTTTAGCCCAGCTAAAGCATTTTTATAGCTCATGCCTCTGGATAAACGCAAAGCATCAATTAAGGCGCCTTCATCTGAGTTATATTCCCACATTCTACATCCACCAACGGCAGGGCCTAATGCGGTGGAATGGATACTGATTACGGCTTTTAAGCCTGATTCGATATCGTGACAAAAAACGACTTGTTCGTGATCGTCATAATCTCTGAGATTAAATACAGCCATGAATTACTCCTCACTATTTGATCGACTATTCATAATCATTAAAGCTAACCTTTACGATAACGTAAAGGTAAAAAATTTTCGCAAAGATACCATTGCTCGTATGTATTAGCTAGTTTTTTAACTTGAATTTACGCAGTTTTCAGTTGCTATAACTCGTAAACGTTTTGATATTCTGGTGTTTCGGCTCATCTGACCAGAAAGTCAGGTTTGAGCCAAACTTAAATTGTAAGATTGCGTATAAATCGGCTAAATCAGTTGAAGATTAGATCAAAATACCGTAATTTAGCGCCTCACTGGATATCGCCATCTTGTCTTGCAAGCATATATCGATATTGCCTAGATTTAGTGGAAGGAACTTATCATGTTAAATGAAGCAACTCACACCAAGCCTTTTGATCAAATGACTCATGAAGAGGCTGAAAAACACTTTAAAGAATGGTCTCAAAAAGAATACGTAAAAGTTAGCAAATTTTGCAACACTAAAGGTTATCAAGTTGCGGGAGTTGATCAAACTCGCTGTCAAGCTTTACCACCCTCACTTGGTTTGTGGTACCTAAAAACTACTGATAAAAAGACTGATTTGTGGTCAATCGCAGGTGATTTTCCAACTGATATTGCTGATTCTAAAGTGGCAGAAAATGCGAG
>JBMYPE010000079.1:0-7392 GCA_049600015.1 Kangiellaceae bacterium | reverse complement strand
CTGTTTGTAAGTTGGTGTGCTTGCAAATAGTGCTTGAGTATAGGGATGTAATGGCTCGTCAAATATTTGAGCGACTTTACCTTCTTCTACAATTGAGCCTTGATACATGACTATAACGTCGTCAGCAATGTGTTCAACTACATTGAGATCATGAGAAATAAAAATAATCGATATTCCTAATTTCTCCTGGATGCTGAGCAGCAAATTAATTATCTGTGCTTGTACAGAAACATCTAATGCTGACAAGGGTTCATCCGCGATGATAATACTTGGCTCTAGGATGATCGCTCTTGCTATAGCAATTCGTTGCCTTTGCCCGCCAGAAAAACTATTTGCATAGTGGTACTGATGTGATTTTTGTAGCCCAACTAGCATCAAGGTATCTTCTATTTTTTTCTTTCTTTCGGAGCTTGATAATTGAGTGTTTATTTTAAGCGTATGATTAAGAGTGTCACCAATTCTCAATTGCGGATTAATTGATGCATAAGGATCTTGGAAAATCATTCTAATTTCTTGAAATCGTGTCGTTCTATCTTTCTTATCAGAAAAGTCTAACTTTTTATTGTGTAAGTATATTTCTCCACTAGAAGGCTCTTCTATGCCAATAATTTGTTTTGCTAGGGTACTTTTACCCGAACCAGACTCGCCAACAATTGCTAATGTTCTACCAGCATTTAATTTTAAGTTGACATCAATATTCGCTCGAACTTGTGACACAGCAAACATCCCAGATTCAATCTCATAATTTTTATAGATATTTTTTAGTTCTAACAAAGGCATCAACTATTTCTCTGCAGTTTGTTTGTCAACGCAATTGGGAGAATGGCATCTTACTTTGCCGTGGTTTTCGATGCTTTTCAATTGTGGTGGTTTTACGCATAACTTGACTGCCTTACTGCATCTCGGTCCTAAGCGACAGCCAACTGGTGCATTGATTAAACTCGGAATTTGTCCGTTTAACGCATAGAGTCGACTTCCTCGCTCATGCCTTTTTCCCATTTGCGGTATAGAATCCAAAAGTGCTTTTGAATAAGGGTGATGTGGCTGTTTGAGAATATTTTTTGTGGATGCATGTTCCATTAATTGTCCAGAATATATAACCCCTATCTTGTCGGTATTTTCTGCTAGTAAAGGAAAGTCATGTGTTATCAATATGATTCCAGTTTTAGATGTTTGCTTTCTTTCAAATAGTAACTTAAGAATTTGAGATTGAATAGTCACATCAAGTGAAGTGGTTGGTTCGTCCGCGATTAATAATTTAGGATCGCCAATCATCGCCATTGCAATGGCGACCCTTTGATTCATTCCGGCGGATAACTGATAGGGGTACATTTTTAATACTTTTTCAGGTTGTCGTATAGCGACTGAATTCAGTATTTCTATCGCTCTCTGATGTTTTAATTTTTTACCCCTTACTTCATGTAACGCCAAAATTTCATTTATTTGTTGGGATATTTTGAAACAGGGATTCAAACTGGCTAAAGGATCCTGAAAGATGATAGACGCTTTGGTAGAAACATAATGACGCCTGTCTTCGTCGTTCATTTTCATCAAATCTTCACCATCAAGGTTGATATAATCAGCGGTTAATTCCATTTTGTTTGACAACAATCCCATAATTGCTAGAGCCAAGGTACTCTTTCCCGAACCAGACTCACCCACTAAACCAAGCCTTTCTTTATCTGCCATACGTAAAGAGAACTGATCCAGAATATTTGCTCGGTTATTAGCAAGTTTTAAGTTCACACTTAAATTTTCGATATGAAGTAAGCTCATTGGCTTTTCTCAATATTCATCACGTCTCTTAATCCTTCTGCTACCAAGTTTATACTGAGAATCGTGAAAAAAATCGCTAGTCCAGGAACGGTAACACTCCAAGGTGCGAAAACTAAATAGTGGTGAGATTCTGAAAGGATAGCTCCCCATTCTGGATAAGGTTCTTGAGCTCCTAAACTTAAAAAACCTAGCGCGGCTATTTCAAGTATAGCGGTAGAAAAAGCAACCACCATTTGTAAAAGAATATTAGGCAATATATTGGGTAATATAGAATAAAAAAATAACTGAAATTTAGAGGCTCCATCTAATTGCATAGCAACTGTGTATTCATTTTTGAGTTCTAACAAAATTGCGCTTCGCGTGGCAATTAAAAAATGTGGGATTAGAACTAAGGTGACCGCATAGATTGCATTTGGCAATCCAGGACCGATGATTGCGACAATCACTATGGCCAAAAGTAGAGATGGTAAAGACAAAATAAAATTAATAACTTTCATGCTTGGTTTATCTAACCAAGGTGGGCTAAAGGCTATCAAAGCACCCAGTGTTATGCCGATGAACGAAGATACAAATACGACGAGCGCGGCAAGAAATAATGATAGTCTGGCTCCGTACACTAGCCTAGAAAAAAGATCTCTACCAAGATCGTCTGTGCCTAATAAGAATCGTATATCCCCCTTTTCATACCATACTGGTGGAATATGCGAGGCATCTTCAAATTGAGTGGTTGGGTCAAAGGGAGCGAGTAAGTTTGCAAAAAGAGCGACGCACAAGATAATGACAAAAACGACGAGTGCACTTAATGCTAACTTGTTTTTTTGAAAATCTAACCACCAAGTTTGATAAACACTTGGTACTTTATCTTGAATATAAAAACTAGTACTCATGAGATTTGTTTGTCTCTAAGTTTTGGATTGAGCCACATGGATAAATATTCAAGTAAGGCATAAATAACAATAACAATACTCGCGGTCACCAGTAATCCACCATGAATAACGGGAAAATCGCGTCGATAAACCGCCTCTAAAAGCCATTTTCCAGCTCCGGGCCAAGAGAAAATACTCTCCGTTATGATTGCACCCGTGATTAAGCTACTAATTTGCAGTGTGAGTGAAGTTAGTATGGGTGGAAATGCGTTTCTAAGAGCGTGTTTCCATGTCACTGAAGTGCTGGAAATTCCTCTTGCGATTGCGTTTTTTATATAATCCTTAGAAAGTGTTTTTATCATGGAAGATCGTGTTATTCTTGTTATGACAGCAAGTGGAATAGTGCCTAAAACAATAACCGGCAAAACCAAATGTTGGACAACACTGACAAAGGCGTCTAGGGCATAATGAGGTGATAACAAACTGTCTATCAGTAAAAAGCCTGTGACTACATCAATATCATATTCAAAACCGATTCGACTAGCGACCGGTGTAATTCCGAGCCATAAAGAAAGAGATAGTACTAACAACATAGCCCACCAGAAAATGGGCAAAGAGTAACCAATTAACGTCGCAGATAGAATTAGCTTGTCTTGCCACTTGTTTTTGTTTTTAGCTGCGACGGTTCCTAACCATAAACCTAAAGAAAGCGAAAACAACAGTGTTACAAGTGCTAACTCTATAGATGCAGGTAAATAATTGATTATTTCTTGGATTACCTCATCGCCACGGGAATTTGAAATTCCGAGTTGGCCAGTGAAAATGTGACTAATGTAAGTAAAAAATTTAGAAAAATACTGAATTACCAGAGTGAATAGATTATGTTCTTGATTTGCCGAGCCGATGACTTCTAATGAATTGGGGACTATAAAAGAAACGCCAGTTGGGAAAAAATAATCACACAAGACAAATGTGAAAAAACAGAGTAGGAAAAAACTACTGAAAAGATTAAACAATTGTCGAAAAAATATTTTTAGCATAATGCCATTTGTATCACTTGATTATTTGTCGACTGGTAATAGATAGACGTCATTAAAATACATGCCATCAGTCGGCATTAGTTGAAAATTGACGACCCGTTTGTTAGCTAATACAAATTGCTGCGCATGTGCGATAGGAACCCATGGTAATTGTTGATTAAAAATAACTTGAGCTTCCTCATAGAGCTTGGCTCGCTTCTTTTGATCGGATTCTTGTCTTGCTATTGTGATTAAATCATCAAAAGATTTGTAACACCAAAACGAAGCATTATTTCCCGATACAGTGGCGGCACAACCCAAGAGCGAAGAAAAGAAATTATCTGGGTCGCCATTATCGCCTATCCACCCGAGTAGTGCAGAATGATGTTCGCCTCGTTTGGTTTTTTCAAGAAAGGTGCCGAATTCGTAACTAATAATTTTAACTCGAACACCAATTTTTTCTAGATCTTTTTGAATCAGCTTGGCCATTTTTATTGCATTTGGATTATAAGTTCTTTGTACAGGCATGGCCCAAAGGTGCATATTAAAACCATTGCTAAACCCTTCTTCATTCAAAATTTGCTTAGCTTGCTGTGGAGAATAATGAATGTCTTGGATATCATTATTGTAAGACCAAATATTGGGTGGAATTGGATTTTTCGCTTCTATCGCCGAGCTATCATAAACTAACTTAATCAGACGCTTTTTATTAATCGCTAAATTGATAGCCTTTCGGATTTTAGGGTTGTCGAATGGTTTTTTATTGGTGTTCATGGACAAATAAGCAATATTACTTCCAGGTTCACTATAGCTTGTGATTTGAGGGTAATCCGCAATATTTTTTATTTGTATAGGCAAAGGTCGCGCCATGATGTCGCATTCTCCAGCGATTAAACGTGCGAAACGCAGTGATGGATCAGGTGTAATGGCAAACACCAATCCACTAAGCTTTTCCTTTCCTTTCCAATAGTTTGGGTGAGCTTTATATCTTATAAAAGTGTCTGGATTATATTTTAAAAACTGAAATGGGCCTGTCCCTATGGGAAGTCGATCAATTTGAGCTTTATTGTCACTGACGTGCAATTGTTGTGCGTATTCAGCAGAAAGAATTGAGGCGAAATCCATGGCTAGTGTGGCAATAAAAGGCGATTCAGCATGATCTAAAGTAAACTTAATCGTGTAGTCATCTAATTTTCCTACCTTGGTGATCAATGAATCAAATCCCATTGAACTAAAGTAACGATAGCCTAAATTTGATGTTCGATAAAATGGGTGGTTGGTATCTTTTTGTTTTAGTATTGAAAATAGCACATCGTCTGCATTGAAATTTCTACTGGGCTTAAAATAGTGAGTATGGTGAAATTGAACATCTTTTCTAAGATAAAAAGTATATTCTTTCCCATCTGCCGAAACATCCCAATGAGTAGCTAAACTTCCTTCTATTTCACTTGAGCCGCGCTTAAAATCAACTAAACGATTATATAGCGGTTTTGAGGACGCATCAAAAGTGGTTCCTGATGTGACTAGTTGAGGGTTAAAACTTTGCGGGCTAGCTTCGGAACAATAAACTAGTAATGAATCTCTGATGTTAGAATTTTTATTGTCCCGATGTTGATTCTGCTTAAGTAAACTATCATTATTGTTTGCATCGTTGGAATTGGAGTCAGCAGAATTTGGGTCGACAAATCTGGAATCGACTTTTTTCTGATCGATCGAATTTGAGTCAACAGATTGGCTCAATTCTGCAGTTTTTGGTGAGGATGAGTTTTTATCGCAGCCAAGGACTATTAATGAAAGTAGCGTTATAGCTGCCAATTGCGTGTGTCGCATGGTGAAGTTAACTTTCAAAAATGTTTACCTAGCCAAAGTAATTGATTAACTTTCATTATTTTGCCAGTCAAAAATAATTGAAATGCAAAATAGATTTAAATGCAAATTAGATTTAAAAGTGATTATATACTGGTTTAATCGAATTTGCAGGGGCAGCTCATGCTAATTTTAAAAAATTAATTCTTAGCTGTGAGCCTTTTAGCGAGTTGGGGCGATGATTAAACCTTCTTCTAAATATTGACTCACATTGATCCCAAATGCTTCTGTCTCATAAGCTTTAAATATTGTATAGGGTTTTGATTCTGCGTCAGTTTGTATAAACGAAAGATCTACAAGACGTTGTTTTCTTTCTTTTTTCATTTCATCTAAAATCAACAGTACTTTCGGCTTTAACTTGTTACCTTTACGATTACCTGAGACAACGATTCCCACTTCTCCATTTTGCATTTCTACGATGGTACCGGCAGGATAGATACCTCGCCACTCGATTAGTTTAAGCACTAACTTTTCATCAAAGCGATTACCCTTGTCTTGCATCAAAACTTTATAGGCTTCTACTACTGAATACGCTGGCCGGTGAACTTGTTCAGACGTTAGTGATTCGAAGGCGTCGATGATGCTAACGATTCTGACTCTGTTGGATATCTGTGCCGCTTTTAATCCTCTAGGGTATCCCTGACCGCCTAAACGCTCATGGTGACATACTGCGATATCTATTGCCGCAGCTGGTAGGTCACTTTTCTTTTGTAAAATTTCATATGAATATTGTGGATGTTTACAGAGTTGTCTCATTTGTTCTTCATTCAATTTTTCTTTCATATTCAGCAATCTTTCATCCACTTTTACCTTGCCAATATCATGGAGCATTGCACCAATACCAATCTCTTCGATTTGGTTTTCGTTAAAGCCTAAATATCGCGCAAATCCAATTGATAAAATACTCACGTTTAAAGAATGTTGTGCAATGCGACCATCTTTGTTTTTCATCATGATCATCATCATCATTGCTTCTTCGTTGGTGAGTACCTCTCTAACCATGTTTTTGACTGTATTTTTCACACTGTAAGAATCGAAATCTTCCCCCAACATGACTCTGTCCAACACTGTCTTGACAATTTTGCTTGATTTCTTAGTAGCGACTCGAGAGCTTTTAGTATGTTTTGCTAGGTCAAAATTTTGAGTGTGATATTTATTTAGAACCTTTTCTTTATAGGTTTTAGAAACCGTCGTTTTAAAGCGGAATTTTTTTAGTTGGCTTTCATTTCTAAAATCGACGTAGACAAATCCACATTCGTTTTTAACCGCTTCAATATCTAATTCGTCTTGAAGTTCAAATCCTTGCATTAAGAAGGAACTATCTTCCCAAGGTTTATCTAATGCAGAAACAAACATACCGGCTTCTAAATCGCCAGTGTGGACTTTTATACTTTGAAGGTGTTTAAAGGACATTCAATAGCTCTATTGGATACTTCGTGAGCTCTACTGCAGAGATGTTTTTTTCACGATTTACAAACTTAACAACTTTACTTAATACAAATTAAGGCAACATGATACAATTTAGCTCGACAAAATTAGCATCGAGATATTAGTTTGAAGAGTACCATGTGATACAAATTTTTTCTAATAAAATGACGTTAATCAGTTGTTTTGAGATGGTTTAATATAATTGGACTTATTTGTTCAATTTGCTAATTGTTTGAATAGAAATTTAATATATTTATTAGGTGATAGCTATACTCAAATGGGTCAGGCGCTATACCAGGTTTAATTATGCATATTCATATTCTAGGGGTTTGTGGTACTTTTATGGGCGGTATCGCGCGGCTCGCAATAGAAAAAGGCTACAAAGTGACCGGTTCGGATAGTCATTGTTATCCTCCAATGAGTGATCAACTGCAAGA
>JBMYPE010000078.1:0-7406 GCA_049600015.1 Kangiellaceae bacterium | reverse complement strand
TTAAAGGAAACAATTATTATAAAAGCGCTGAGCTACATAAGGCTCTTGGCGTAAAGCCATTTGTAAAAAGTGAATGATAAGAAATTTATAGTTCAATGTGTTACTCACCGATACCTAAATACTTTCGGGTTTCGGTGAGGTCATAAAATAGAAAATTCTGACTTATCTTTAAGGGCACTGTTAAAACAGATTTATTGTTTTAATTCTTGCTCAATACTTTTTTTCACTTCCTTCATAATTTTCATAATAGACTTAAATTTTGCTAGTTTATATTTTCGATTATTTTCTAACCTCCACAAATAACTTAGCACTTCTTTCACCTGAACTTCACTTAAATCTTTTGGCTCAGATATTTTTATTAAATTACCTTCACTATCAAACTCCATATACGGATGTAATAACTTATTGATTGGATCAAAGTAATTTCCAAAAGACTGCATTTCGTTAACATTGTCTATTATGTCTACAATACCGTAATAGTAGTCATAAAGAGTGATTATCTGTAACCTTAATGAATCGTTTGATATGGTTTTTAACCCTGATGCCTTGAGTGACTCATATCCCGAACGATTAATTAGCGATGAATAGTCTCTAAAAACTGAAACATAAAGGAGCCCGATAGATTCTTGAGAAATATTTTTTTGCTCGACGAGATCCCTAAATACTTTGTTCGCTTTTAAACTCATATTGTGGCCCGAAATATTGCTGTCAAAATCTTGGATATCTTTTTCTATTCCATTCTTTATTTCAATTAGTATTTTTTGTTCCGAAAGTTCGCTGTTTCTATTATCATTCCAGTTAGTTAAGGCAAATGCTGATACTACCGCAATAAAGATCGAAAAGAATTCGATAGCATACTTTTTCCAATTAATTTTATTCATATCTTTTCTAGCTAAATTATTCCTAAATTAAAGCGCTTATTAAATTGTGAGCGTGCCTTTTATACCACCAGAAATAGTTGTGGTAAAAAGAGTGTATCATTTTTTACTCTTCCAAAAGTTTTAAATTCAAGTTGATTCTAAGTTTAAGAGCAGGCATAGTCACTCGTTGTAGCTATTTTTCCATTTATGTGAGTATGTATGTCACTCCCTCTTTATCAAAATTTTGTTGGTGGAAAGTATCTAAGTAGCCAAAGTGGTGAAAGATTTGATGTTATTAATCCAGCAACGGGCAATGTGATTTATCAGGTTGAAGTCGCTGATGAATTTATTAAAAAGGTTGCCATACAAAGTGCTAAAAAAGCTTTTGCCGTTTGGGCAAATAAATCAGGTATAGAGCGCTCTCGCATATTAAATAAAGCCGTTTCTTTGTTGCGAGAGCGAAATGATGAATTAGCCGCTATTGAAGTGGCAGATACCGGAAAACCTTGGCAAGAAGCTAGCCTTGTTGATATTCACTCTGGTGCAGATGCGATTGAATTTTTTGCAGGACTTGCGCCCGCCATTGAAGGGAATCAACAACAAATAGGCGAAGACTTTTATTACACGCGACTTGAGCCTTTGGGTATTTGTGCTGGAATCGGTGCCTGGAATTACCCGCTACAAATAGCTTGTTGGAAAGCAGCTCCCGCATTAGCTTGTGGCAATGTAATGATCTTTAAACCTTCAGAAGAAACGCCTTTAGGTGCACTAAAACTTGCAGAGATATTTATAGAAGCGGGAGTACCCGCTGGTGTTTTTAATGTGATTCAGGGAGAAGGAGAAGTCGGAGCTTGGTTGAGTCATCACCCAGATATTGCCAAGGTTTCTTTTACTGGCGAGGTGAACACTGGTAAAAAAGTCATGACAGGCGCGTCAACAACTCTAAAAGATGTCACTATGGAATTAGGCGGTAAATCACCACTGATCATTTTTGATGATGCTGATATTGACAATGCAGTGAGCGCCGCAATGTTAGGCAACTTTTATACTCAAGGTGAAATTTGTACTAACGCCACCCGCGTTTTTGTACAGCAATCTGTTTACCCTGTTTTTATTGAAAAATTGCTCCAACGAATTAAAGATAATATTGTGGCAGGTGATCCTATGAATCCAAAGACTAATTTTGGCGCGTTAATTTCAAAAAAGCACCAACAATTAGTATTGGATTATATTGAGGTTGGATTAGCTGAAGGTGCCAATTTATTGTGCGGCGGAAAACCGCTTAAACCTAACGGAGTTGAAGAGGGATATTTTGTTGAGCCTACTGTTTTTTCTAATTGCAAAGATAATATGCGAATTTGCAAAGAAGAAATTTTTGGCCCCGTGATGGCAGTTTTAACCTTTGATGATGAGGAAGAAGTCATTAAGCGCGCGAATAACACAGAATTAGGATTAGCCGCCGGCGTATTTACCCAAGATATCACGCGAGCACATAGAGTGATCCATCAAATGCAAGCAGGGATCTGCTGGATTAATAGTTACGGCTTGTCTCCTGTAGAAATGCCCGTGGGCGGATACAAACAATCAGGAATTGGACGAGAAAATGGTTTGGCTACACTAAGACATTACACTCAAATAAAATCCGTTTATGTTGGTTTACAACCTTTAGATAGTCCGTTTTAAAGTTGCTATGCCCAATTTAAAACCATCTGATTTAAAACAATACGACTACATTATTGTTGGTGCCGGATCTGCCGGTTGTGTTTTAGCTAACCGCCTTAGTGAAGATAAAAATGTAGAAGTTTTATTATTGGAAACGGGCGGTAGCGATAAAAGTATTTTTATTCAAATGCCCACCGCCTTATCTATTCCCATGAACACTAAAAAGTATGCTTGGCAGTTTGAGACACAAGCAGAACCTTATTTAAACAACCGCAAAATGCACTGCCCTCGTGGCAAAGTGTTAGGTGGTTCCTCTTCAATCAATGGAATGGTTTATGTCCGAGGGCACGCCAAAGACTTTGATGAATGGCAACAAAGTGGCGCAACCAATTGGGATTATGCTCATTGCTTACCTTATTTTAAAAAAGCAGAGACCTGGGCTTTTGGCGCAGATAATTATCGAGGAGGTAGCGGACCTCTTGGAGTTAGTAATGGCAATCAAATGCAAAACCCTTTGTACAAGAGTTTTATTAATGCTGGGATAGAAGCTGGATACTTAGCGACAGAAGATTATAACGGCGTACAGCAAGAAGGTTTTGGTTCAATGCATATGACCATTAAAAATGGTCGCCGATCCTCAACTGCAAACGCCTATTTACGACCCGCAATGAAGCGAGCTAATTTGACAGTGGTGACACACGCGTTAGTGCATAAAGTATTGCTTGATAAAAACGCAACGACTAAATCAGTTAATGGCGTTCGATATGAACATAAAAAAATGATGAAAGATGTCAAAGCACGCAAAGAAGTTATTTTAAGCGCAGGCTCAATTGGTTCACCTCATCTTTTACAGCTCTCTGGCATTGGTTGCAAAAATGAATTAAATGAATCTGGGATAGAGTGTATTCATGATTTACCGGGTGTTGGTAAAAATTTGCAAGACCATTTGGAATTCTATTTTCAATTTACTTGTAAACAAAACATCACGCTCAATGGAAAACTAGATTGGTGGAGCAAATTTAAAATAGGCGCAGAGTGGATATTAAATAAAAAAGGACTGGGGGCTACAAACCATTTTGAATCATGCGGCTTTATTCGCTCTAAAAAAGGAATAGAATGGCCAGACTTGCAGTATCATTTTTTACCAGCTGCTATTCGTTATGATGGTAAAGAAGCGTTCGCCGGACATGGTTTTCAAGTGCACATCGGACACAATAAACCGAAAAGTCGTGGTTACGTAACTGCTATATCATCCGATCCTAAAGTAGCACCTATAATTCAATTTAATTACCTTGCTCATCAAGATGATATCGACGGATTTCGAAGTTGTGTCCGTCTTACTCGAGAGATCATTAATCAAGCTGCTTTTGATGAATACAGAGGTGAAGAAATTCAGCCAGGAATAGAGATTCAATCTGATGAACAAATAGACAGTTTTGTCAGAGAAAATGTGGAAAGTGCTTATCATCCTAGCTGCTCTTGCAAAATGGGCGTTGATCCATTGTCGGTCGTTGATCCCAACACTAAAGTTCATGGCATAAACGGACTTAGAGTTGTCGACTCGTCGGTATTTCCAACTATCCCGAATGGTAACCTTAATGCGCCAACCATCATGCTTGCTGAAAGAGCCGCGGATTTAATTAAAGGTGAAACCTTAGCACCAGAAAAATATCCGGCGACAATCGACAATAACTGGTCAACACAGCAACGGGCAAATAGGCCCAAGCGGCGAGTATAAAAAACACACAAGCAATTAAATTATTATTGGAGAAACAGAGTGACTCTTTGGTTATCAGCAGGCATAGTTTTCACCTTTGTAAGCATTCTGGTTATTCTATTTAAGTGGGGCAATCTTCGTTGCATTGGTGTAACACCTGTCAGCACCTTCACCTTTATCGCAATTTTATTCACTTCAGGTTTAGATGTGGGATTAATCATGTTTCCACTAACGGAATTTTCAGGTTATGCCGATATTAGCGCAAACCCTGAGTATGGTTTTACCAATCCACTTGCCATTGAGTTTGGATTTTGGGCTTTTTTAATTTGGAGTTTTTATTTTCTCACTTGTTTTTACTTTTGCGTGTTAGAGCCAAAGGTTCAGTTTTTTACTATTCCATTGGTTAAATTTATTAATAATTTAGTGATCATTGGCACATGTGCTTTTACCGCCTATTTGTTGTTGAGTAATCTATCATGGTATCTTCCTCAATTAGCTAATGAAAATAATTTGGCAGTTAGTTTTTACCTAATCGTTTTTTCTGTTATTGCATTATCAATCTATTCCAGCACTAATATTCGTTATGTAAAACTCCTAAGCTTGAGTAGCACTTGGTTATTTTTTGTATTGATTCTTATCGTTTGGACAACTGGACTTTTATCTGAAGAAGGGAATGCTCGAGCTCTTTTTGGGAGCTTTACTTTACTAAGTGGCTACTTTTCGAATATCCATCAATTCCTATTCCCTATCAATGATTACCACGAGTTTTACCTATTTTGGTGGTTCGCTTGGAGCATTATGATAGGACAGTTTACCGCACGATTTGTTGGTGGTCTTAAAACCTATCAAGTACTTCTTGCCATGTTAATTTTTCCATCCGTTCCGATTGGTATCTGGTTTGTTGGACTATATTATTATCATCTTAACGAAATAAACATGGGTTCTTTAGTGAATGGATTGATGGTTTTTGTGGGTATTGTATTTGTAATTAATTCATTAGATTCATTAATTCGCTTATACACTGACAACTTAAATCTCACCGTCGAGCGTTTGGGGAAAGCTCGATACTTTGTCGGCAATCTAATATTACTAATTTCCCTCACATTTCTATTTACTTTAGATTTCTTAAAAATCCAATGGGTAGGTGCGGTGGTGATTGGATTGATGTTTAGTTGTTTGATATTTATTTTTAGTAAACGAATTACTTTATCATTTAAAGAAAATTAAATAAAAATCAATCGAGTATATTCCAAGCCTCTATATTAGCATTCTTAAATACCAGTAAACTGTATACTTCTAGATCACACTACAACACAATCTACTTCGGTTTCAACAAGCCAGCTATCATCTATAAAACGACTTACTTCTACAAAAGTACATGCTGGTTTTAATTGAGAAAACAACTCACCATGAGCTTTAGCAGCTTCTTCCCAGCGAGAGATATCGGTAAGCATAATTCGAGTTCTGATGACATCTTGGATGCAACCGTTCGCTTCTTCGATTGCATTAATCGAAAGCTGCAAACAATATTTTGTTTGATTATACACGTCACCAACATGCACCGTTTGTCCATTTTTGATCGGAGCGGTTCCGGAGACAGATATTGAGTTTCCTATTCGACAAGCGCGAGAGAATCCAATTGGCTCTTCAAGATGAGAACCTGAACTTACTATTTTTCTCATAATACTCCAACAAGTGATAACAGGGCTTTTATCTAATCAATATAAGCCCATATTTAGTCTCTAAAAACAACTGTCGATTGACGTCTTCTATCTACGGATAACTGAGTAACATCTGGTCTAGAATAATGGCCTGCTGGATCAAAATTTTGTCTTTCTTCTCTTACTTTACAGTGATCGAGTTCTGCAATATAAAGCCCCTCTTCCCC
Source organism: Kangiellaceae bacterium (assembly GCA_049600015.1). GTDB lineage: Bacteria > Pseudomonadota > Gammaproteobacteria > Enterobacterales > Kangiellaceae. Next base: position 1,279 of record JBMYPE010000078.1, on the reverse strand, counting down.
TACTTGAGGTTCGATCACCCAACTACCATCTGGTGCAGCAATACAACTCCCACCATCAGCTAGAAAAGAAGACGTGTCATTGAGTACTTCATCTAATTCTGGAATACAATTTTGGGCATCGGAAGGACGCATTAAACCACAAACGGATAGAACATAAGAGCGGCCTTCTTTGGCTATGACTGGCGTTAAATCATGAGTGTTTTTTAAGTTCCCTGGCCAACAAGCTACGTGTAAATCTTCTCCTTGAGCATAAAGTGAAGCTCTTGCCAGCGGCATCCAATTTTCCCAACAGTTGAGTCCACCCACTGTAAATGATTCCAATTTATGAGTTCTTAATCCGTGACCATCTCCGGGAGACCAACTGAGTCGCTCTTCATAGGTAGGCATTAATTTACGATGAACCGATTGAATAAATCCACCTTGGTCGATATAAACAAAACTACAATACAAACTATGCCCAGTTCTATCTTCTGGTCGCTCAATGATTCCTAAGTAAACCGAAATAGAATTTTGTTTAGCAAGGTCACACAAATCATTCAAGTCACCTCGTTCGATTTGGATAGCTTGTTTTGAATACTCCGCATGAATCGCTTTTTGTTTGTCACAATTAAACTTAGCGCCATTGGTTAAATCAAGCCAGAAAGGATAACCCGGTACTAAAGCTTCTCCAAATACAACCAATTGACAATTTTTTGTTGCGGCCTCTTTAACATAAGTCGTTACTTTATTTAAGGTTGCTTTTCTGTCAAGCCATATCGGTGCGATCTGTGCGAGGGCGACGGTTAATCTTTGGTTATCATTTGACATAGCGCTTTATCCATTGAGCTTTCGAATAATGCAGTATAGGGGATTTGAATAAATCGTTAAAGACGATATTAAACGATGGATAGTATTTATGTAAATGGTGAAAGTAATTATTGAAAATAGGTTTTGATATTTGAAAAGAAGCAGTATGATCTTCATTAAATATTTACGAATTGATTAGAATTCATTTTGGCCTTTCACACTAATGTTCAGTAATTCAAGTTTTTGCCCGGAAGCAAGCCTTCAATCCAACATAGTAAAACTTACTATTATTAAAGCCTCAAAGTGGTTAATGCTTTTTATGCCAATTATTTGGCTGTTCTATGCTGAAAATGGACTTTCGATCACTGATCTTTTTATTATTCAAAGCATCTATTCCATTACCATTGCAGTCATTGAAATCCAATGTCTGCAATTTCAACCAATCAATGACGTCCATTGAGGTAAAAGAAACATTCTGTGCCGTATGAAAATG
>JBMYPE010000077.1:0-7427 GCA_049600015.1 Kangiellaceae bacterium | reverse complement strand
AGAATTAAAGGGGGTCATTGCACGTTTACAAATACCAATGCTAAAAGTTGGTTTGGTGGACAAATCCTTTTTTTCTAACAGAAAACACCCCGCCAGATCATTACTTAATGAGTTAGCTCGAGCTGGTTTGTCTTGGGATCCCAAAGATACTTCCTCCAACTCAATGTTCGAAAAAATATCAGAAGTTTCAGATATTATCATTAATGAGTTTACTGATGATGTGTCATTGTTTGATAGCTTATTGGAAGAATTTTTAGAATTTAAAAAACTGAACGAACGTAAATCCAATATTATCGAAAAGAGAATCAAGGAAGCTGAAATTGGGAAGGCTAAATCAGAGTCTGCGAGAAATGAAGTCAATGTAAAATTAAAAGCTATTTGCGAAGGGTTCCAGTTACCCGATGTTGCGAAATCTATTTTAAAAAGTGTTTGTTCCCATGCACTACTTTTAGATCGGTTGCAAGAGAACAAAGAAAGCTGGAAAAGACATGTACGAATTGCAAAGCTTTTAATCTGGAGTGTGCAACCAATAAAAACGGCGGAACGATTAGAAAAACTGACCAGCAAAGTTCCACTTTTGGTTAAAAGTTTAAGAAAAGATATCGATGCTATTTCGGTATCTCCGATTGAAGCAACACATTTGTTAGATGAACTAGAGTCTTGTCATAGAGCCATTATTGAAGAAGCAAGAGAACTTATAAATACCAAGCCAGAAGAAGAAATTCTCAGATTGCCCGCTATTGATGTGACAAAAAACATTGGTTTAACCGGGCAAGATTTATCAGAAATAGACGAAAAGAATGCCGCTTTAGATGTCTCTAACTCAAACTTATCACAAGCTAATTCTGCATTAGAAAATGAAAGTCTACAATTACAAGAAGGAGTTGTTGATCAATCAGTCGTCGAGGATATAATCATCGAGGATATCGGTTTTTCAAAAGCTGAAACAGGTGTTCAAGAAGTAGAGATAACTGCAGAGCCAATTCATATCAATCCAGAAATTCGCGATAAAATTGAACAGTTACGAGCCGGAAGTTGGGTAGAGTTGTTTATAGATGATGAGTTTAAACGATGTAAGTTGGCCGCTAGGATAGCATCTACAGGAAAGTACATTTTCGTAAATCGGAGCGGTATGAAAATGGCTGAATTCTTAACTCATGATTTGTGTGTTACACTACAGTTAGATAAACTAAAAATACTCGATGATGACGCACTTTTTGACAGAGCTTTAGAATCAGTCATTTCCAATTTGAGAAATATGAAGGCCGAAGCATAACTACATTGAAGCCCAAAAATTCAAAGTCCACAAATTCTAAATTTAATACCTCACTCTTTGATTACTCAGACGCTTTAGTAGAAAACGGTTGGTTATCTAATGCGAAAATCTCTGCTTGTTGTCACTTTGATTCCCGTCCAAATAGTTCTGACATTTCCCTATTAGTCATCCATAATATAAGTTTACCTGCCGGGGCATTTAACAATAGTCACGTCGAAGATTTTTTTGCAGGTTGTATTAATGTTGAACAGCATAAATCGTTTTTAGAATTAGCGAATGTTAGAGTGTCTTCACATCTTTTTATAAAACGCAGCGGCGAGATTGTACAATTTGTTGGCTTTAACGAAAGAGCTTGGCACGCGGGTGTTTCAAGTTTTAAAGGTAAAGAAAAATGTAATGATTATTCAATTGGGATTGAACTTGAGGGAACCGACACTACCGCTTATACCGATGAACAGTACACGAGCTTAGTTAAAGTGACTCAATTAATCTTAACAAGCTACCCATTAATTTCACCTGATAGAATTTGTGGGCACTCAGACATAGCCCCTGGAAGAAAAACCGATCCAGGTGATTCCTTTGATTGGAATCGATATTTAAATGCGATTTAACTCTGTTTTGGAGTTGGGCACAGACACCTGCGTCTTGAGGTAGCACAGCTATATAAGGTATGATTCCAATTCTAAGCTCACTATTTTTAATCACTTGGTTTTTTAATTCATTATGATATTGCTCAGTCTCCTTCTTGTTTTATCCCTAGAATTTCATTTCAAAGTTGGTAGTGAATACCGTGATTTTAGTTGGTTTGAAAAGCTTCAAAATATGCTAGCTGATGCTTTTGCAGGCAAAGATTTTTATGAAGGTTGGGGCGGACTGTTCCTTATCTTATTATTGCCTTGTGTTATTTTGTACGGCTTTGTGAATATATTTGATGGCGTTTTTTATTGGCTAATTTACTTTATTGTTTCTATTTGCGTCCTCTTTTTATCTTTAGGGCCAACTAGTCTCGAAAAAAGTTTAAAACCCTATTTTGACGCAGTTGATGAAGATAGTGTTGAAGCAGCGTATTTACATAGCCAATCTATTTCTAGTCTAAAAGGTTCAGTTGGGTCAAAATCAAATGATGCATCAGAAGATCAACAGGAAAATGTTGCTAAAGACACCTCGAACACACCAGAAGTGGACGAGCTGGTTAGAAATACCACTAAACAAATCTTGATTGAGAGCCAAATCAGGTATTTTGGCGTGATAGCGTGGTTTATATTCTTTGGTCCATATGGCGCATTGTTTTATCGCTTAGCGCACCTTTACTCAAACCAAAGTAAAGAAAATGAATTTGATGAACATTCTCCTTTAATAGAGAAAATGCTCCACTGGATAAATTGGATCCCCGCTAGAATTACTAGTTTTCTTTTCCTTTTGACCGGAGACTTTGTGAATGGGTTTTACCGCATTAAAGACTACTTAACAGACGCATTGGCAGACAATTGGCAGTTAATTGCTGAAACAGGCGTGGCAGCTCAAAGTTTAGATAGAGGTATTTCTGAACGAAACATCGACGAGAACACTGAAACAATGGAGCTAGTTCATCGAACTGCTATTATTTATTTAGTATTCGCGGCTTTGGTTTCCACTCTCACTTAATCAATAATTTCTTTGTCAGATTCATTCTGATTGTTGATGAGATTTTCTTGCAAAACACTACTAGTATAGGTAGTATGATCAGCTCCATTATTTAACCAATTCAAACGGGAGCACTCCTATGGCAGTGGTGACTTTATTTATGTCCGATCGCGATTCTGATAAAACTTTTACTGATAAAAAAGCAGCTGATAACTACGATAAAATGTTAGAATTAGCTGAAAATGTCAGTTTATGGATGGAAAAATCTATAAACGGGTTGAGCGAAGAGCAAGTAGAGAATATCGGCATGTTAATCGCAGAAAATAAAGATTTATTAGCGAAAGCGATTAAAGGTAAACCTGAGTCGTTGTTAGAGCCAAAGGCAAATTCAGAAGCTAACAATGATTCAAAAATTAAAAATGAAAAAGTAACAAAAATTTCAGCATAAGATTATTTCAGTCTATTGGTAGTTTTGATAGAAAGGCTTGGTTGAGTGCTGTTTAAACTAAATTCAAATTAAAGGCACATTAATGAGTAATCAATACGAAACATTGGAACAAAAAGCAAGCTACGGAATTGGTATGAATATGGGCGGGCAGTTGCTCGGGCAATCATTTGATGGTTTAGATATTAAAGCAGTATCTCACGGACTTTCCGACGCTTTCTCCAAAGTAGAGCCTGCCGTTTCTCCTACAGAAATTCAAGCAGCTTTTGAGCACATTACTCGTTTAATGAAAGAGCAACAGAAAGCAAAATCAAAAGATAAAATCGAAGCAGGAAAACGCTACCTTAATGATAATGAGAAAAAAGAAGGCGTAACTGTCACCAGCTCTGGTTTGCAATATGAAGTCGTTAAAGCTGGAAATGGAGAGATACCAACGAGCTCATCCACGGTAAAGACTCACTATCACGGTACATTAACGGACGGAACAGTTTTTGATAGTTCATATGACAGAGGCCAACCTGCTGAGTTTCCTGTAAACGGCGTTATTGCAGGCTGGACTGAAGCATTACAATTAATGCCAGTTGGCTCCAAATGGAAATTGACTATTCCTTACCAATTAGCCTATGGAGAGAATGGTGCGGGCGGTTCTATTGGACCTTGTGAGACATTAATATTTGATATTGAACTATTGGAAATAATTTCATAAAAATATAAATGATAAAGGAGAACATAATGATTAAGATTTATGGTGATATTCAGTCAGGAAATTGCTACAAAATTAAATTGTTATGTTCTTTGCTAGATCTTGAACATGAATGGATTCATGTCAATATTTTGGAAAAAGAAACGCATACTAAAGAATTCCTCAATAAAAACCCAAATGCAAAAATTCCATTGTTAGAGTTGGAAGATGGTCGTTGTTTATCTGAATCCAATGCGATTTTAAATTACTTATCCAGCTATACTAAATTCTCTTTAAGCGATGCATTTGATAATGCAAAAATATTGCAATGGCAGTTTTTTGAACAATATAGCCACGAGCCTTTTATAGCGGTTGCAAGATTTATTGCAAAATACTTAGGGTTGCCCGAAGATAGAAGATCTGAGTTTGAGTCAAAACAAGTAGGTGGACACAAAGCACTTCAAGTGATGGAAAATCAATTATTAAAAACTTTATACCTTGTTGGTGACACTCTGAGCATCGCAGATATTTCATTATATGGTTACACGCATGTAGCAGAAGAGGGTGGGTTTGATTTATCGGCTTATCCTGCAATTCAAGCTTGGATAGCAAGGATTCAAAATCATAGTAAATATGTCGGGATGAGTTAAAAGTATGTATTAAGTTTAAGCTATTTTAATTCTCACCACTTTCATTGTCTCAAACTCTAAACCCGCAACAACTTCTGTTTGAGGGTAATAAGTTAAATTGATCCTTTGCCCTTTATTTAACTGTTTATATTTTGTTTTTCGCTTATATTTAAATGGCACCTCACAATCTTCAATCATTATCGAGTTAATGAACCAATCGTCTTTCTCTCTTTGAGTGTGAGACACAACAGTTCTCATATCAGAATGAATTAGTTGCTGATGATTTTTAACAAGCTTATCGGGATCGGTTTGCATTTAATGAGCTACTTCTTTGTTTGGGCTAAATTTATACAGCAATGGTTTTATTGAAAGAAAGGCATCACTGTAAAATAAGCGAGTAATCCTGCAAAAAGAATCAAAATAGAAAAACGGATAGGTGACGTCATAAAAAAAGAAATTCTTGATATTTTTTCACCTGACTCTTCAATCTCGCGATGCTCTTCTGTCACTCGCTGGTAACGCTCTAATTGATACTCTTGAATGAGTGATTTTGCCTTTTCAAGCGAGTCTTTGTCTTTCATCCAAATCGCCGCATAGCCTAGCCCCCAGCGACCAGAGTCCGTTTCATAAAAATCAATTTCGGCATCTTCCAACAATTGACGAACTTCATTCGCTTCATCTTCAGGTACGCTGTTTAGTTTAAATACTAAGTGGGACATATGTGTTTAATTGGTATTAATGTTGGTGTGGGATTATATCAGAAATTATATTATGAGTTTATTGTTCGATTAGATAACTTCTAATATTTAAATAAGCCAGAATCTTGATGTGTTATGGGTATAAGCCTACAATGAACTAGATGACAAACGGACTTTGATCTACTTATCATCGGTGTTTGCATGTCTGATGAATAAGAAAGGGAGGCGTGCTGTGTGACTAGAATAGTCATTATTTTCTTTTCAGTGACTTCTATAATACTAGGTTCAATTTTATGCCAAAGAGATAATCTTGATATTTTCCAATCATGGCCGTTGTACACAGTATGTTTTTCATTGATTTTGTTTTGGAACAATTTTTTATATAGAAATTTATGGCGAGATACACCTACTATTTCTTATGTCGCTTTCATGAGAATTGGAGCTCCATTACCTGCGCTATTTTTTTTAGCTTAGTCTTTTCAGTTTATAATAATTGAAAAAAAATTTATCGATCACTGCAAATATTGTTGTTAACACTCTCAAACGGAGGTGGCTAGCTTTGAGTGAAATTTCATGGATAATTTTACCCTTGGTGACTGTAATTATTACATTAATAATGAAAAAGGCAGGCACTACTTCATCAAATCATGTAGTGCAAAAACAAAATAGTGTTGAAGTATTTGCATTTCCTAAAGTTATTCAAATCATATTTTATTTTAGCGCAGTATCTGCTCCGATAGCTTTCTTTTTCGGTGCGTTAACAGCGCCTAGTAAAAATGATATAAGTGAACCAAAGTTTTGGGTTGGTCTGGTGTTAATTATAACTTTTTCTATGTTTGGAGGCTTATATTTTCAAACTAAAAAAATTGTATTAACAGAGTTTAATATTATTAAGAGGAGCATTTTTGGAAAACTGACGTTTCCTTTTGATCAAGTTAATAAAATGGTAATTCATTTCAGTGCAGGAAACCCAATAGCAGCGCAAGCCTTTTTATATTGTGAAGGCAAGAAAATGATTCTTGAAAGTTTGATAGTGGACTACGAAAATTTAATATGGGATTTAAGATACTGTAGATTAAAAAATGCGACGATAGTTGAAAAATCTAAATAAAAAAAGCCGACTAGAGAATGAACTACCAGCCGGCCGAGAAAGGTTATTTGAACTTAGTGTGTTGGGTAAAAACGATTTATAATTAACCCTATTTGCTGACTCATAGATTAACCAAATCAAGCTGAATGAAAACTGAATGGGTAATATTGAGTATAACTAGAAAAGATCACTTGTTAGACTTGGGAGTTTTGAATTACCGACAACTGTTCTTTCAAAGACAAAATATGCTCTTCCCAATATCTAGCGGTATTAAACCATGGAAAATTATGTTTAAAACTGGGATCTTCCCAACGCTTCGCTAGCCAGCCACTATAATGAATCATTCGGATGGTTCTCAATGGTTCCATAATTTTAAATTGACGGTCGTCAAATTCCATAAAATCTTCATAGCCAATTAAAAGATCATTCCACAATTCTCGGTTAGATGCATCGTTAATTAACATCCATAGATCCTGAATGGCGGGCCCCAATCTGGCGTCATCAAAATCAACAAAGTGAGGACCATTATCCGTCCATAGCACATTGCTTGGGTGGCAATCACCATGTAAGCGAATTAAATTATAGTTTCCTAATTGGTGAAATTTGTCGTAGCTTATTTCGATTAACTGCTCAGAAATAGCTTTGTAAGCGGGCAGTATGTGACTAGGTATGAAATTGTTTTCAAGTAAATAGCTTTTACTAGACTCTGCAAAAGAATTAACCGTCAACTCTGGGCGATGATTAAATTCAGCACTTTCACCTAGTGCATGGATTCGACCAATAAACCTACCAAGCCAAGTTAAGGTTTTTTTATCTTCGAGTTCGGGGGTTCGCCCGCCTTTACATTCAAAAACTGAAAAACGAAACCCATTAAAATTTAGCAAAGATTGATTGTTAAATAACAAAGGTGGGATAACTGGAATTTCCGCATCTGATAATGAAAGTGTAAATTGATGCTCTTCTAATATTTGTTCATTGCTCCAG
>JBMYPE010000076.1:0-7453 GCA_049600015.1 Kangiellaceae bacterium | reverse complement strand
TAGGTTGAATTATCTTAACAATTGATTAACCTTGGCGAGATCATCTTCTGTTAGTAATCCAGTTGCTTGTTTTAGTCTAAGCGTATTCAAAACATAATCGTAACGAGCTCTTGCATATTGGCGTCTTGAATCAAAAAGAAGCTGTGTCTGTTGTAAAACATCTACTATGGTTCTTGTTCCAACTTCAAATCCAGCTTGTGTTGCTTCAAGCGATTTCTCTGCACTGATGACTGCTTGTTTTAGTGCGTTCACTGAACTGACATTAGCAATAACCCCTAGGTATGAACTACGAGTCTGGCTAACTGCCAAACGTCTATTCGACTCGAGATTGTGAGCTGCTTGAACATAGAGTGATTGTGATTCTTTCACTCTAGAGTTAGTTCTGCCACCTGAATAGATAGGTAAATTAAAGTTGATAGAAATAGAAGAACCGGTACTTTGAGAGTTGGATGTGATGTCAGTTGCATTAGCAAATTGTACTCTGTCATCTGTAAAAAGCGGTTGGTTTGGAACATCTGTGTCGCTATCACTATCACTGTAACTCGCGGATAGGTTTAAAGAAGGATAATGGTTAGAACGAGACAGTGAAATGCCTCTTTTGGCAATATCAAGACCTACTTTAGAGGCTTTAACGTTGATATTGTTGTCTTCTGCTTCTTTAATCCACTGTTTAATGTTTTCTGGTTGAGGATTGCTTAACGAAATATCTGATTTTAAAGATAAAAGATCATAGTGATATTGCCCCGTGATCAATTGTAATAATTCATGGGTATTATCTAAGGTGTTTTGTGCTGAAATTTGATTAGCTAAGGCTCTATCGTGACGAGATTGAGCTTCTAAAACATCAGTAATAGCGATGAGACCTACTTCAAAACGTTGTTTTGTTTGTGCGAGTTCTTGAGATACAGCTTTTGTTTCAGCTTTTGAAAAGGCAACACTATCTTTTGCGGCTAAAACATTAAAATAGGCTTCTGCAACTCTTACTATTAAATCTTGTTTAGTGCCTTCATGATTTATTTTTGATTGCAGTGCTTGTTTTTCTGATTGCTTTAAAGATAACCAAGAAGAATGATTATAAATCTCTTGAGTTAAAGAAATAGAATAGTTTGTGCCTGTTGTATCACTTTCACTTCCAGATGCTTGTTCATTGGGAGTAGTCGGCAAGTTGGAGTCGAGTGGTACAATTAACGAATTTGAAACGCTAGAGGACTCATTTGAGGATACTGTATAGCTAGCGGAGCCATTAATTTGAGGAAGCAAAGACGCTAAACTTTGATTAACTCTTTCGGAAGCCGCTTTTGTGCCAGCTTCACTAGCTAGAGTTGTCGGATCGTTGTCTTTCGCTAATCGATATACATCAAGCAGGTTGTCTGCATATAAGTTTGTTGATAAAACCGACGCAACCAGTAATAAACATAAGTTTTTAGTTCTTTTCATTGTATTTCCTTTCAGTCACAAAATGCGTTGTTTGAATTATTCGCATTTTGTATGGTGTTTTATTCTAACGCTTGTGAGTAAATTAATTATGTTGTGCGTTTTTTGTTGGGTGTGTTGGTATTGTAACTCACCTAAATCCTACTTCTCACTACTAAAGTATGAATTAATTCTTCATTTTGTAAAAAGTTATGTAGTTTGATGTAACTTATGAGTATTACAGAACACCTCAAAAAAAGCTGTACTGCACTGAAACGGGTATCGGGTGCTAGTTTAAAATTCAAATCGATTAGTTTTTTCCACGTTAATCATAGCTGGAGAATTTATGGGGAATAAATATTCATGATGCCATTCATTGTCACTTTTTAGTCGACTCAATGCGACAACCAATCCACCACTTTTATCCGTCTCACTTTCGATAATACTAACTATTCTTCCACCTTCATTAATATTTCGTTTCAAACTCTCTGGTAAGTTTGGTAAAGCAGAGGTAATTAAAACAGCATCATAGGGAGCCTGCGCCATCCATCCATCACTGGCATCACCCTCTTCAACAATAACATTTTCGAGCCCTAATTTTTTATGTATTTGTTTAGCTCCATCAACAAATTCTTTAATGATTTCTACACTGGTAATACGCTTTCCTAATTTTGATAAAATGGCACTTGAATAACCGCTTCCTGTGCCTATTTCTAATACTTTATCTTCTGGCGTTATTTCTAATGCTTGAATCATTCTGGCTATTTCTCTAGGTGCTAGCATTGTTTGGTTGTGCCCTAAAGGTAGTTGAGTATCCGCATAGGCTAAACCACGCTGATCGGCTTTAACAAAATTTTCTCTAGAAAGACTAGCCATAGCGCCTAATATTTTGTCGTCAAACACTTTCCATGGACGTACTTGTTGTTCAATCATATTAAAACGAGCGTTTTCGATATTCATAGCGTTTGCCTGTTTTTTACTTGTTGATAAAGTGTTTAGGTTGGTTTGTTGCTGGAGTTCTTGTTAAGCTCAGAGTAATATTAGCAAGAATTTTAATAAATACCAATGACTTAGAGCAAGACTTAACGAGCAGGTTCTTCTTCAAATTTAATTCCACAATTAGATTATCAGTCGCCGCTAAAGGAAAGGTTAAAAATTAGATGCAATTTGATGTGCTAAAAAAAGAGTCGGTATATGACGGTTTTTTTAAACTTAACCGATACCACATAAAGAATGAGCTATTTGAAGGTGGGTGGAGCTCTGAATTCACTCGAGAAATTTTTGAGAGAGGACATGCAGCAGCTATTTTGTTGTTTGATCCAAAATTGGAAAAACTAGTGCTGGTTGAGCAGTTTAGACCTGGAGCCATGGAGTCTGAAGCTTCGCCGTGGTTAATGGAATTAGTGGCGGGAATGATAGAGAACGATGAAAAGCCTGAAAATGTCGCAATTAGAGAGTCTCTTGAAGAAGCCGGTTGTGAAGTTTCTAGAATTAGAAAAATATGTGAATACTTAGTAAGTCCAGGCGGCACTACTGAGCGTATATGGCTATATATAGGTGAAGTTGACGCCTCGAGTCTTCCTGATTACGCCGGACTTGATGTTGAAAATGAAGATATAAAAATTCATGTGGTCGATGTATCTTTGGCGTTTGATTGGTTGAATGAAGGTCGTTTAAATAACGCGATGACATTAATTGCACTGCAATGGTTTAAAATTAATTGGCATAAAGGTCGAGATATTTTTTAATTAGCGTGAGATAAGGGTGATAAATTATTACTTGATATATACGAGTTGTCGAATAAAGCCACTAATAGTTCACAATATAGACGTTTTTGTACAAGATTAGGGAACCATCTAAGGCAGTAAGGTCAAATATCATCTAAAATAACGGTTTATTATAACTTTTAATGTGCAGTGATGTTTTAAGTTGTCGTGACAAAACAATAGGAGTGTTGTGGTACAAGTTAGGTCAAAAATTAGCTATAAGCCCGATCTCGACAGCTTTATATCTCAATGTGAAATAAATTATTGTTTAATTGTGAAGTTGTTCCCTTCTCTAGAGAAGCGAAAATGTGCGAAACTACAGAGGCTAGATATTGCTCAAGCACAATTATGTGTTGAGGAAGGGACTCAGTTTAAAGAAGAGAATTTAAATTTTGGAACGGTATTGGATGGTGTCACCACGTCTCCTTCAGTGGTAACTATAAAAGTTAAGGAGAAAGCTAGTTACACAACCACTCTAGAATTAAAGTTTAATGCACCATCTAATATTGTAAAAAAAAATTTAAAGTTAATTCTTCGCATGTATCACGACGCTAAAATGTTAGAAGTGATGGATGGGATTTCGGTGTCAGAGCTAAGTGCCATTAGAGCAATTCAGGATAAAAGTTCTTACCCAGTTAAATTTGCAGATGAAAAACGTCAGTTAAATCGATTTTTAGGTGAAAGCTTAAAGTATTGTTTAAAAATATCTAGAGACAAAGTCGAACTAACTGAACCAAACGGAAGCCAAAATTAATGACGGCTAAAATTAACAATTTACCAACTCAGATAAACACATCAAGCACTGATGTGGTTCGCATAGTGCAAGTGACCGACAGCCATATTTTTGCAGATCCTGAAGGCTGTTTGCTTGGGCTGAATACCCGAGAAAGTTTTGAAGCTGTTTGTAAAAGAGTTGAGCTAGAAGAATGGAAAGCTGATTTTTTATTAACTACTGGCGATTTAGCACAAGATGCTTCAAAAGAGGCTTATGAATATTTAGCCAACTACTTTGAAAAAATGGATTTTCCCACATTTTGGTTAGCGGGAAATCACGACTCCCCCGAAGTGATGAAAAAAACACTCACTAACTCAAAAGTGTCGCCTAGCAATCATATTATTACCGAGCATTGGCAAGTTATTTTGCTTGATTCATCTGAGCCTGGCGCGGTACACGGTTTACTTTCAGAGGAAGAGCTTCTATTTTTAGAATCCTGTTTAAGTCAATATCCAGATAAACATTCGTTAGTTGTATTGCACCATCATCCTGTTGACGTAGATTGTGATTGGCTTAAAAATATTGGATTAAAAAACAAGGATGCTTTTCTAAAAATTATTAATAAAAACGAGAATGTTAAAGGTGTGCTTTGGGGACACATTCACCAAGAATATGAGCAAGAACACAATGGTATTCCTTTTATAGCCACCCCCTCCAGTTGTGTACAATTTACACCTGGATCTCAAGATTTTTCTGCTGATACTAAAGCGCCGGGTTATCGATACCTTAGTCTATTTGCAGATGGTCGAATAGAGTCCGTTGTACATCGGATAGACAACGTGGAATTTACCGTTGATTATTCGATTAAGGGTTATTGATCGTATAAGTTTTTATTTAAGAGGTTGTTAATTTTATTAGCGGCGACAGGTTTTGAAAATAAATAGCCTTGCGCATAGTTAACACATTCATTTTTCAAAAATTTAAACTGTAAATCTGTTTCAATTCCTTCTGCAACCACACTCAAGTTTAAAGATTTTGCTAATGAAATAATGGCGTGGATAATGACATCGTTTTCTGGGCTTAATCCAATTTGTTTGACAAAGCTCATATCAATTTTTAGTTTATTAATAGGCAAGCTGTTTAAATATTTTAGAGAAGAATAACCTGTTCCAAAGTCATCGAGTGCTAGGTCTATTTCGTATTTTTCTAAAATTTGAAAGGTTTTTAATGCTTTGTCTATATCTGCCATTAATATACTTTCAGTCAGTTCGAATTCTAGTATCTTCGCTACGTTTGGAAAATGGTTTATTTGTTGTTCTATAAATGGAATAAAACTGTCATCATATATATGAACCGCAGATAAGTTAAAAGCTAAAGTAAGTGCGTTATCTTGAGTATTCCAAGCGGTAACCTGTTTAATAGCTTGTGGTAATAAATTTTCAGTGATAGGTATGATTAGACCTAACTCCTCGGCAACAGGAATAAAGGTTGAAGGTGGAATGATTTCACCGCACTCAGTTGTCCACCTCGCTAGCGCTTCCACTCCGCACAGTTTGCCAGAAGTCAGTTCAAATTGAGGTTGATATTCTAGATGAAGTTCATTTTGTTCGACTGCCATACGGAGTTTCGTTTCTAGATTGAGTCGTTGTTCTGCATCTTTGTTCATATGTTCTTTAAAATAGCGAAAGTTATTTCTACCGGTATTTTTGGCATGATACATTGCAATATCAGCGTGTTTCAAAAGATCACTTGGGGTTTTTGCATCTTGGGGGTAAATAGAAACTCCAATACTTGCTGAGATAGAAACTTGATTATTTTCAACAAAAAAAGCTATCTTTATTTCTTCCAAAATATTTTGAAGTATGCGATTAATATTTGAAACACTCTCAATATTCTCTAACATTACAACAAATTCATCTCCCCCCAATCTAGCAACAGTATCTTCGGCTCTACAACAATTCTTTAAAATTTGTGCCGCTCTAGTTAGGACTTTGTCTCCAGTATCATGACCTAATGAATCATTTACTTGCTTGAATCTATCTAAATCTATAAAAAATATCGCTAGCTGTTTGTTGTCTCTTTTGCTAATGACGATTGCATGAGCGATTCGATCTAACAGTAGTGATCGATTAGGTAGTTCGGTTAATTGATCGTAGTTAGCTAATTTCTTGAGATTTCTTTCTGCTTGCTTTTGTTTGCTTATATCTGAAATCGAAAAAACGTAATACTGAGAGGTGTTGCTTGAGGAAAAAATAGTAGCACTTACAAGTGTAGAAATTTTCACAGAATTTTTTGTGACTAATTTTGCCTCGCCTTTCCATTGTTTATTCTTAACAATAGAAGAAAATATTTCTGAGTAGATTTCGAAATTATCAACTGAAGTAAGTAGTGAGGAAATATTGACCCCTGTTATTTCATTTTGCGAATACTTCGTGATATTTTGAAACGCATGATTGGTCGCTATTATTTCGTGTTTATCATTTAAGATAATAATAATGTCTAAAGAGTTTTCAAAGGCTTTTGAAAATAATTTGATTTGCTCTGATGCTTTTTGTTTTTCATTAATATTAGTGTAAGTGCCAGTCACTCGTATGGGTTTATTGTTGGAGTCAAATTCAGACACCATAGCTATATCGCGAAACCACTCCCATTTTTGGTTTTCAGTTTGCATTCGATATATGCAATCAAATACATCAATTTTACCATGCCTAAAATCGTGCCACTTGTCGAGGACTTCTCTCTGATCTTCAGTGAAAATTGCAGATATCCTACTTCTAAAGGGAACAAAGCCATTACTATTTTCCGAGCTAAGCTTCGCTAGTCGTGGTTCATATACTTGATTATTATCGGCATACCAATCCCATAAACCACTATTACCGCCTTGTAATGCAAGGTTTAATCTTTCTTCGCTTTGTTTTATTTCTTGAAACGCTAGTTCTTTTAATTGTTGACGTCTTTGGTATAACCAAAAAAATGTTAGGCCGATAGAGAGTATTAAAAAAACGTATATCAGCTTTGCGGTATTAGATAAAAAAGGTGATGGTTTATTTATGATGGTGATGCTAATTGGTTCGGAGTCTTTGCCATTTCGATAGTCACGAGCACTAATAAATAGTTTTCTTTGGCCGGCCGTAAAAGATGGAAAAAATAGTTCACTTCGATTAACGAGCGTTTTAGATAAAACAGAGTCTCCGTCCATCCAATAATTAAATTTCACTTGCTCTGGTCTATCTAATAGTAAGGAAGAAAACTCTACGGTTAAACCAAAATCATCATGCTCCATGATAATTGTGTGATCATTAAAATCCGAATAGCGCTTTTGTATTTTAGAAGAGAGTAAGGTGACTCCTGTAATTTTTGGTGACAATGTGTTGATTGTTTCAGTTTTCATAGCGCTAGGTTCAAAAAGAAATACTCCTTTTATACTCCCCAAAAGAACTTCACCAGAAGTTAAAGCTTGCGCTGTACCTCCATTAAATTCACTGGTCATAAAACCATCGTTACGGTCAAATTTTTGATGGGCATAACTTTCTTGATCGAACCTGAAGATGCCATCGTT
>JBMYPE010000075.1:0-7469 GCA_049600015.1 Kangiellaceae bacterium | reverse complement strand
AATGAAAATAATGAGTACTATGGAAAACAAATACCAGAAGAACTCACTAGGTTACATCAATATGTACTATACAGAAAACACCCGATGACGGCATTTAAGGAAGAGAAGCTTTTTGTTGGTGGGTTAAGAATACCTATCAACAATAAAATGTATAGTATTTATTTGCAACAACGTGTTCCATTTTTAAGTCATGGTTTTTTTGGGATAGTCATTCGAGAGTTTTCAAAGAAACTGATGCTGACTGCCTTTGTGGCGAGTTTTCCGTTTAGTCTGTTTCTAGCTTGGTTTTTCAGTCGTCCTATTCGTCAACTGCAACAGACTACTAAACAACTAATGTTAGATCTCAATAATCGAAAAGAATTGTTGAATCTAACAAAGCGTAATGATGAATTTGGTGACTTAGCAAAAGATTTTAATCAATTAGCAGAGCATTTAAAAAATCAACTTGAATTAAAAAATAGATTTTTAGGCGATGTATCCCATGAACTACGCTCACCATTAGCAAGAATGCAAATTGCATTGGGATTAGCTGAAAATGAATTAGAGAAAAACCCAAATGAACAACTTTTAAGTGCTATAGATAGATTTAGACTAGAAGCTAATCGAATTAATGCGATGGTATCGGGCTTACTCGATTCCGCTAGTGTAGATGACGCCAATAGTAAAAACAATTTTGTCTCCAGCAACCTCAATAATTTATTGCAAAGTTTAATTGATGATGCAAAATATGAAAGTGAAGAATTAGGCATCACTATTACCAGTGATATTGAAAACTCCTTAATACTAGTAGCAGATGAGAGTCAGTTAGTCAGTTGCTTTGATAATATCCTAAGGAATGCCATTCGATATACCAAAGATGAAATTCGTATTTCAGTTTTCAAACAAGATGGACAAATAAAAGTGACGATTGAAGATAACGGACAAGGTGTACCTGAGGAAGCCATTGATAAACTCTGCGAAAGTTTTTATCGACCTGAAACTGATCGATCAAGAAAGTCAGGCGGTGTTGGTTTAGGTTTGTCGATAGTGAAACAAGTAGTCAAAAATCATAATGGAGAACTTAAACTTAGTAATATTCAAAATTCAAAAGAGACAATCACTGGCTTTCATGTGTCAGTTTCTTTACCTGTGGATAGCTGATGGAATCGAAAATTATTTAGTGATTTTTGTTATTTTTGGATTTTATATTTGATATAGATTTTTCTTTTAATAATATGTCTAAGTTTCTCTTTGTTTTTAGTTTTACTTCAATAGAACGAAAAATAGACGCATAACTTCTAAACCCAATAAACACTCTTGGTCATCACCTTAGCCATGCCTTTCATCAAAACTTTAACAGGTTTTGGTAATTCAGCACCTCCTGCTTCAATGGCAACAGTTGCATGATGAAGCTCGTCTTCTTTCATTTGCTCGATGACTTTTCGACTTTTGATATCCTTTTCTGGCAAACTAACTAAATGGCTTTCTAAATGTTTAACTACCTGATATTCAGTCTCGGCAACAAACCCTAAGCTCCATTTATCACCCATTAAGCCTGCAACTGCACCTATAGAAAATGAGCTGACATACCAAAGGGGATTAAAAATACTGGTGTGGCTATCTAGCTGAGTTAATCTATCTGAGCACCATTGTAAGTGATCATTTTCCTCCGCAGCGGCTTCTTCCATTTTTTCTCTGACTTCTGGCAATTTTGCTGTAAAAGCTTGCCCTTGATAAAGGGCTTGCGCACAGACCTCACCACAATGATTAATTCTCATTAAACCTGCTGAGTGTTTGCGATCTTTTTCTTCGAGATTATCTTCCGTTAAATTTAGAGATGGATCGACTCTATCGGTAACCTGATAGCCACCTAGTAATGTTCTTAAAGCATTGTCTGCAACACTTAAAAATTGATCAATTGGCGTTAAATTTCGCATTTACATTTAAACTAAGTTGTTTTTTGAGATTTGCTAATAATATTAAGCTATTATCGTTAATATACTGATACAGGACAAGGTTTGAGATTAATCTATGAGTGGTAAAACTGAATTTAATGATTTAAAGATGTTGGTTAAATCAAAAAACCCAATTATTACTATTGAGACTCATGAAGAAAACAGAGCATTACAGTTAATTACACAATTAGCCATTCATTTTAGAAAACCTATTTTTGGTTGGGATCGCGTTGATGGATTTAAACGCGTTGATTTAAAACACCATTTGGAAGAGCTTGAGGGAACAAAAGAGCCTTTAGGTGCGCTTAAACATATTAAAGAACAAGAACGAGCAGGCATATTTATATTTTGTGATTTTCATCCTTACTTTGAAGATGCGCCTAAAATTACACGCTTAGTGAAAGAAATTGCAATCGATCACGATGATAAAGCTCATAGCTTAATATTTGTTTCCCATAAAATCGAATTACCGGAAGAAATAAGACGCTTTTCAGCTAGGTTTCAACTAGCACTTCCTGATGAGTCTCAATTGGAAAAACTAGTGAGAGACGAGGCGAAAATATGGTCTGACGCACATAAAGGTCAAAGAGTTAAAACAGATGCAAAAACACTTAAGCGCCTTGTGAGAAATTTGAAAGGTATGACTTATGGTGATGCAAGAACACTGGTAAGAAATGTGATTAGCGACGGAGCAATTACAGAAGAAGAGTTGCCATCGGTTAATAAAGCAAAGTTTGAACTATTGGATATGGACGGCGTTTTAAGTTTTGAATATGAAACTTCAAAATTTTCAGAAGTTGGCGGTTTAAACAAACTTAAACAGTGGTTAAAGCAGCGCGAAGCCGTATTTTTAGATCCGAGCATACCACTCGATCCGCCTAAAGGATTAATGCTGTTAGGAATTCAAGGTGGTGGTAAAAGCCTTGCTGCTAAAGCGGTTGCAGGTATGTGGGGACTTGCTTTATTACGATTAGATTTTGGTGCGCTTTATAATAAATATCACGGTGAATCAGAAAAAAACTTGCGTGAATCACTTAAAATGGCGGAGCTAATGTCACCCTGTGTATTGTGGTTAGATGAAATTGAAAAAGGCCTTTCGAGCGGTGAAAGTGATGGCGGAACCTCTCAAAGAATACTGGCAACATTATTAACTTGGATGGCGGAGAACACCCATCAAGTCTTTATTGTTGCAACAGCAAACGATATTAGTAAATTACCGCCTGAACTCATGCGTAAAGGTCGGTTAGATGAAATCTTTTTTGTCGACCTGCCTGATGGAGCTTCCCGTGTTGATATCTTCAAAATTCATTTATTAAGACGAAAACAAACAGTTGAAAATTTTGACTTACAAATATTATCCGAAGCGAGCAAAGGATTCACAGGTTCAGAAATTGAACAGGCAGTTGTCTCTGCACTCTATCGAGCTTATGGCGAAGGCACTCCGATGACAACCGAATCCGTAAAAGAAACCATACAACAAACTCATCCTATTTCAGTAGTGATGGCGGAAAAAGTTCAGGCACTTAGAGATTGGGCTAAAGATAGGACTGTGTTGGCGAATTAGTTAAGTGAATAGAGATCGAATTTTTATTCAATCTCTCCTTTCTCACGCTTAATATTCAATATATCAGAATGTATTTGTGACTTATCAACACCTTTATCTTTTAGTGCATTGTATACAGCCACAACCATTGCTTCTGATCCACTGATATAAAAGTCCTTTTCAACTAACTCTTTTTCATCACATTGCATAGCTGCTTCGTGTGGAAAACCGGTTGCGCCTTTCCAGTTATCGTCTCCACCTGAAATAACGGGCACATATTTGAAATGCTCGTTGTTTTCCTGCCACTCGTTAATCATATCGTGTTGATACAAATCGTTGATTACTTGAGCGCCTAAATAGAGCTCAATATTGCGTTCGCTCTGGCTTGAAAACGCACTTTCAATCATACTTTTCATGGGGGAAAAACCGGTCCCGCCTGCAATAATAACTAGATCTCTCGGGCTTTCATTTAAGAAGCAACCACCAAAAGGCCCTTCTAACTGATAACTCTCGGCTGTTTTAAATAGTTCTAACATATCTTGAGCGAGAGGATGACCTTCAACGACGCGAATATGCAGTTCTATAAAACCTTTCTCTTCCGGAGCGCTGGCTATCGAAAGCGGCACTCTTTTTCCATCAGGCATGTGTAAAATGATGTATTGACCACCTTGAAACTCAAATAAAGCCTTATCATCTGGCATAAAACGAATGCGATGAATTTGCTCATTTAGAGGTGTAATGTCTATTGTTTTACAACGATATTCAGCCATGAGTCATTGTCCTAATAAAGAATAGTTTGATTGGTCGTTTTATTATTCTAGTCTAAACCTAACTGATCCCAAAGTTGATCAATTTTTTCGGTAATTTTTGGGTCTTTTTCAATAGCTACACCCCACTCTCTAGAAGTTTCACCTTCCCATTTACTGGTTGCATCAATTCCCATTTTGGAACCTAAACCAGATACGGGTGACGCGAAATCTAAATAATCGATTGGTGTGTGGTCTATTAAGGTTGTGTCTCGAGTAGGATCAACTCTTGTCGTTAATGCCCAAATAACATCATTCCAGTCTCTCGCATTCACATCATCATCGGTGACGATTACAAATTTTGTATACATAAATTGGCGCAAAAAACTCCATACGCCCATCATAATTCGCTTTGCATGACCCGGATATTGCTTTTTGATTGTCACTACAGCCATTCGGTACGAACAACCTTCTGGCGGTAAATAAAAATCAACAATCTCTGGATACTGTTTTTGTAAAAGAGGAATAAAGACTTCATTTAAAGCCACACCTAATACTGCGGGTTCATCCGGTGGTCTGCCAGTGTATGTTGAGTGGTAGATAGGATCTTGTCGATGAGTTATTTTCTCGACTGTAAAAACAGGGAATGTTTCGACTTCATTATAATAACCAGTATGATCGCCATAAGGACCTTCTTCAGCCATATCATCAGGATAAATAAAACCCTCAAGTACGTATTCAGCCGAGGCAGGAACTTGAAGGTTATTACTTAAGCAATCTGCTACTTTGGTTTTCTCACCTCGCAAAAGACCAGCAAAAGCGTACTCTGATAATGCATCAGGTATAGGCGTAACAGCCGCTAATATTGTTGCGGGGTCAGCACCAAGCGCTACGCTAATGGGAAAAGGTTCACCTGGATGTTTTTCTTTCCACTCTTTAAAATCAAGAGCGCCACCTCGATGTGATAACCAACGCATAATGACTCTATTTTTAGCGATCACTTGTTGGCGGTATATGCCTAAATTCTGCCGTTTTTTTTCTGGACCTCTAGTAATCACCAATCCCCAAGTGATTAGAGGAGCAACATCACCCGGCCAGCAGGTTTGTATTGGAATGGTGTTAAGGTCAACTTGTTCTTTTTCAATAATGGTATGTTGGCAATCTGGCTTTTTGATTTCCTTGGTCGCCATATTAAGTACTTTTTTAAATAGTGGGGCCTTATCCCAAGCATCTTTTAAACCAGCAGGCGGTTCAGGCTCTTTCAAAAAAGCCAATAATTTTCCCACATCGCGCAGCTCATTGGTTGATTCACAACCCATTGCCGCCGCTACTCGCCTTTCTGAACCAAATAAATTGGTTAAAACAGGTGTATTAAAACCTTTAGGGTTTTCAAATAACAAAGCGGGACCATCTGCTCTTAAAACACGATCAGAGATTTCTGTCATTTCTAGATTAGGATCGATCTCTTGAGTGATACGTTTTAAGTCACCTTGTTTTTCAAGGTAATCTAAAAACTCTCTAAGGTCTTTGTATTTAACAGTTGGATTGAACATTTATAGTTGTTTACCAGAAAACAATTAAGACAGTTTTGACCACAGAGAGCACCGAGCGAGTATAATTAAGCAATATGTCAAAATAGCAAATACTATTTTCTAGCTTAACCAATGTCTTGGTTTCTCTTTTCTCCGTTTCCTCTGTGACTCTGTGGTGAAATTCTTTTGACCTTATACTTTTCTAATTTTTACCGCGCTGTTTCATTGAGTCAAAAAATTCATCATTGGTTTTTGATAAAGCTAACTTATCAATTAAAAACTCCATTGCTTCGGTTTCATGCATTGGGTGTAATATTTTTCTTAATATCCACATTTTTTGTAACTCTTCTGTGGACGTTAACAAGTCTTCTTTTCGTGTACCACTGCGATTGAAGTTAATGGCGGGAAAGACTCGTTTTTCTGCAATTTTTCTATCTAAATGTAATTCTAAATTACCTGTTCCTTTAAATTCTTCATAGATGACTTCATCCATTTTTGAACCGGTATCAACTAACGCAGTTGCAATAATGGTTAAGCTTCCACCTTCTTCTATATTTCTGGCTGCGCCAAAAAAACGTTTTGGTCTTTGCAACGCATTTGCATCAACACCACCTGTCAATACTTTACCCGATGATGGGATTACGGTGTTGTAAGCTCTCGCTAATCGAGTGATAGAATCCAATAATATGATGACATCTTTTTTATGTTCCACTAAGCGTTTTGCTTTTTCGATTACCATTTCTGCAACTTGAACGTGTCGACTGGCTGGCTCATCAAATGTAGATGCAACCACTTCGCCACGAACCGTTCTTTCCATTTCTGTGACTTCTTCCGGACGTTCATCTATTAATAAAACGATCAACAAACAATCAGGATGATTAGCCGTAATAGATTGCGCAATATTCTGCATCATCATTGTTTTGCCGGCTTTTGGTGGAGAAACTAAAAGACCACGCTGACCTTTTCCAATCGGTGATGCTAGGTCAATTATTCTTGCGGTTAAATCTTCACTAGAACCATTACCACGTTGCATCACCATTCTTTCATCTGGGTGTAGTGGTGTTAGGTTTTCAAATAAAATTTTATTTCGCGCGTTTTCTGGGCTATCAAAATTAATCTGCTTAATCTTCAAAAGTGCAAAATAGCGTTCGCCGTGTTTAGGCGGTCTAATCTTTCCAGAAATGGTATCACCTGTTCGTAAACTGAAACGTCTTATCTGGCTTGGAGATACATAAATATCGTCAGGTCCAGCTAAATAAGATGAGTTGGCGTTTCTTAAAAATCCAAATCCATCTGGGAGTATTTCTAAAACGCCATCGCCAAAAATATCTTCTCCGCTTTTTGCATGACCTTTTAAAATGGCAAACAATATATCCTGTTTGCGCATTCTCGCCACATTATCTAAGCCTTTGTCCTTGGCCATTTTTGTTAATTCTGTTACCGGGAGGAGTTTAATTTCGGAAAGATTCATAGATGGGTTCTTGTTGTTTGGTTTTTGGATATGACAGAATAAAATTAATGTTCGCTTGTTTAATCAGAATGATTATTTATAGACTTTATTAAAAGTTTTTGAGCAAGTGAAGGATTAAATTAAATTTTGTCGTGGGTATTTTCTTCAGTTTGATTTAATAGATTTTATAGGTTTATTTGGTGTCGATTATGATAAATAAGTATCTAACTCGATCAGCATGTTTATTAAGCAACAATCACTTTA